>JBDTSC010000055.1:0-13769 GCA_039931375.1 Ardenticatenales bacterium | reverse complement strand
ATAGCTCACGACCCCCCGATCCTGCACGGACGCCTGCACGGACGCCTGCACGGGCACCGGCGCGGACATCGCTTGCGTATCGCTCGGCAGAACGTGCTTGCCCGTCGCGAGCCGCGCCCAACCGCTGAGCGTGACGACCAGGGCAAGCGTGGAGATCATGGCCTTTACGCCGCGAACCCCCTGCGCCCGTGCGCCGCTTCGCTTGGGTGCGCCTTGGACGCCGTCCGATCGTGCCGCCGGAACCTTATCCATCGTGTTCCTCCCCGTCATCGTCGTGCTCGCGGCCCTCACGTTCGCCGCCGCGGCCACCGCCGCTCGACGCCGCGACCGGCGCCGCCGCACCGTTGAACAACAGCTGTCCGCTCAGGGCGTCCACGTAGACCGAGCCCGTGCTCGTGACCACTTCGTAGGCCGCCGCACCCTGGAAGTTCACCAACTCCGGCATCCGCTGGACCGCCGCGCCGGGCACGACGCCCAGCGCGATCTCGGCCGCGCGCTCCGGGCCGATGTATGCGGGCGCGGGCGGTGCGACGGGACGGGCCGCGGCGGCCGCGCTGGCCGCGCTGGCCGCGGCGGCGGCATAGGCGGACTGGAGCTGAACATTGGCCTGCGCCAACCGGTCGTTCGCCTGCTGAATCACGTCCTGGTAGGCCGCGTCGCGCTCATCCAAGAGCGCTTGGACGGCGGGATCCGGTCCCGCCGTCGGCTCCGCCGTGGGCGCGACGGTGACCGTCGGCGCAACCGCGACGCGGGCCGCATCGTGGGAGACCCGGCCGGCGACGGCGCCGATGAGCAAGAGGGTGAACGCGCTGAGCGCGCCCGCAAGAATCAAGGCGTTGCGCTGGATAGAGGTCAAGCGTGACATCGGATGGCTCCCTTCGATTGCAGATGGTCGGTATCGACCACTTCGATGTCCTGCGACACCGTGACCTGATCATGAGGCCCGAGGGTTGGAATCTCCTTGCGGCCAAGCCCGACATTCCCAATCCGATTCCAATGTCGCTACGCTAGGGTGGTTGCTCAAGGGCGTGATGCCCAACGGAGAACGGACGATCATGCGGGTCTTGCTGATCGAAGATGACGTGCGGTTGACGCGCCTGGTCGCCCGGGTGCTCGAGCAGGAGGGCTTTGCCGTCGACACCGCCAACGACGGTGGCACGGGGCTCGAGCTCGCGCTGCGGGGCGTCTACGACGTGGCGGTGGTGGACTGGATGCTGCCCGTCCGCGACGGGCCGTCGATCTGCCGCGCCGTCCGCGCCGCGCGGCTGTCCACGGCGCTGCTCCTCCTCACCGCGCGCGGCGAGATCGAGGATCGGGTGGCCGGGCTCGACAGCGGGGCGGACGACTACCTGGTCAAGCCGTTCAGCTTCGACGAGCTGCTGGCGCGTGTCCGCGCGCTGGGCCGCCGCTTCCAGCCCGGGACGCCCGACAGCGCCGAGCTGCGGCTCGGCGACCTGGTCCTGGACCTGCGCGCGCACTCCGCCCGCCGCGGGACGCGTGCGCTCCAGCTGACCACCACCGAATGGGCGCTCCTGGAGTTCCTGATGCGCCATCCGGGCCGCGCCCTCACGCGCCAGCAGATCCTCGACTACGTCTGGTCGTACGACAGCGACGTCCTGGAGACGCAGGTGGACGTCTACGTCTCGTATCTGCGCCGCAAGTTGAGCGCCCCCGGCGAGGTCGATCCCATCGAGACCGTCCGCGGCGTCGGCTATCGCCTGGCGGCCGACGATGCTTAGCGCGCTGCGCGTTCGCTTGACGCTGCTCTATCTCGGCATCGGCCTGGCGTTCCTGCTCCTGGTCGGCGCCGGCAGCTACGGCCTGCTGCGCGGGTACTACCGCACGAGCACCGACCTCGCGCTGCAGCACCGGCTCGTCGGCGAGCTGCACCGCTTGGGCGTTGCGGCGCCTTCCGCGCTGACCGCGGCGGACGCCGAGTGGTACGCCACCCGTGGGCGGAGCGCACCGACGCCGTCGAACGCCGCGCCGCACGAATCGGAGGACCGCGATGCCGAGCGAAGCGGCGGCGACGATGGCGATGGTGCCCACGGCGGTGAGCGGCCGGACGAGTCCGCCGCCGAGGAGTCCTACGATGGCGATCTGGCCGTCATCTTCGTGCGACCGTTCTCCGTCGACGGTGAACCGCTGGCCGGCGCGAGCGCCAACCTCTCCGGCCCGTCTTCCGTCTCCAGCGCGGACGCCTTGACCAACGCCCTCGCGGCCGGCAGCGACTGGCGGACGGTCCGCGCCGCGGACGGCACCGGGGTGCGGCTGCTGACGTATCGGATCCCATCGGAGTTCTTCGCCGGCCCGGCCCTCCTCCAGCTCGGCCGACCGTTGGACGATCAGGAGCGCGTCCTGCGACGCCTGCTAGCCGTGCTGCTCGGCCTGGGCAGCGTCAGCGCGTTGCTGCTCGCCGGGGCGGGATGGTGGGTCGCCGGCCGATCCCTGCAGCCCGCCGAGCGCGCCTGGCGGCAGCAGCAAGCGTTCGTCGCCAACGCCAGCCACGAGCTGCGCACGCCGCTGACGTTGATCCGGGCCAGCGCGGAAGTCCTCGGGCGCGGCCTGCCGCCCGCGGGCGAGCATCGAGCGCTGATCGACGACATCCTGACCGAGTGCGACCACACCAGCCAGCTGGTGAGCGATCTTCTCCTCTTGTCCCGCCTCGACGCCGGCCAACTGGACATGCGTCGCGAGCCCGTGGCGGTGGCGGTCCTGATCGGCGATGTCGCCCGGCAATTCGGTCGGCTGGCAGCGACGCACGACATCGACCTTGCCGTCGGCGAAGGACACGCGGGCGTCGGCGAACCGATCGTCGTGGAAGCGGATCCGACGCGTCTGCGCCAGGTGCTGATCGCGCTGCTGGACAACGCGATGCGGCACACGCCGCCCAAGGGCCAGGTCCGCCTCGTGGCACGCGGCGACGGCGATCGCGCGACGATCGTCGTGGCCGACACGGGCGAGGGCATCGCGCCCGAGCACCTGCCGCACGTGTTCGAGCGCTTCTATCGCGCCGGCCCGACCGATCGAGATAGCGGCGACGGCGGCGCCGGCCTCGGTCTGGCCGTGGCCGAGTCGCTCGTGCGCGCGATGGGCGGCCGCCTGACGCTGGAGAGCGAGCCGGGCTACGGGACGCGGGTGACGATCGAACTTGCCGCGCGGCCCGCGAATCCGAAGCGCACAACCATGGACGCGTGACGACCGTCCAACTTCAGCGGGCGGATGAGCTTCCCTCCATGAACCGTGCTCGGCGTCGCCAGCGAATGTTGGCCGGCGGCCGCATTCACAAGTTGGGGGAGGGCGCGTAGAGCGGCTGAAACAGGGCATCGAAGCGGTCGTTGGTCCAGGCCAATCGTAGGAGGAGCAAGTGGTTGAAGCCGTCCCGGCTCCAGCGTATGCCGACGCCCTTGAAGCGTTGCTGGATGAGCCACTTGCAGGCACTCTCGACGAAGCCGCTGCCGAGGGGAAGGCCGGCTTGCTTGAAGTCGGGGAAGCGGAGATGCTCGCGGTGCCGCTCCAAGTCATCGTGAACGCGAGAGAGTACGGCACAACGCTTTGACCCGCGGATGGGGCGAGCTGCTTCACGCGCGAGATCGTCAATGATGTCGTCGACGCCCCCGTGGCGGAGCGTGTGTCGGGCCGCGGCGAACCAGGTGAGCGCGTTCGGCCGGTAGCCGAACCAGGCGTCGGCCGCTTCCCAGAGATGGCCGGCGGCATGATAGAAGTCAAGGATGCCGGTGGCCTTGCGCCAGACCACGGTGCCCTTCGGATCGCCGTCGTTGGGCCGAAAAGGCACCATCACATCGTCGGCCCCGATGACAAGCCAGAGTTCGCACCGCTTGGCATCGATAATCTCCTGCTCCGGCATCCCGCCCTCCCTCATCACCTCCGTCGCCGCCCGTGTCATCGCGTCCAGCGTCTTCGCCTGTCCCAGAGCCTCGATCTGCTCTTGGACCTGCGGCATCACCTCTCGTAAGCTTGTCAGCAGACACGGCATCTGGATCGGGCCCCTGGTTGGATGTGATAGTCTCCAAGGGTATCCGTGTTCAGGTGCCGCGTCTCATCCGCTCACCCCCGCCCTCCCCCATCCGCCAAATGCGCCCGCCGGCCTCGGCCATAACTTCGGTCACCTCCCTGCCAAACCCGCCCACCCTCCGCTCCGTGCTCTTTCGGCTCGGGCGCGACTTAGCATAAAGTGACCGAAGTTGTGACCGAGGCCGGCGCGATGTTCTTTTACAATGTTCAGGTACGAGTTGCCGCTTCGACGTCCAATCTTGCGACCGCAACGCGGAAGAAGTTGAACTACAACAACTCGGCCACGATAAAGCAATCACTCTATTCGCCTGGAGACGATGGCAAGGGACGGTTTGGAATTTACTATGGGGCGCAAAAGAAGGGCGGACTAGTGCTGTTGTGGTCTGACCATCACCAGCACTTCGGCTTGCCAGGATCTGAGAACCTCTGCGGCCAGAACCCCGCGCCGTGACCTTCGAAAACGCAGCACGATGAGTCAAGCCATCCATCGAGGCGAACCCGAATCTCGGCGCACGGCTGACAAGGGCGCCGCAACGAGAGAATCGGAGCAAACTGTAGTGAAGTTACGCCGTCGCCGGCTAATCCAGTTCTTGTGTGTCGCTGTGGGTCTTCTCTTCGCAGTCCTTCTCGGCGTCCCCAAAGGCAATGTTTGGACTGTCACTTCAACGGACCCAACGGCAACCAGCACCGTTTCTTTGCCGATTAGTGCCACCCTCGGCTTGCCGGTGATTCCGTGGACGACTCCGACATATGTCTCGCATGAAGGCTTCCAAAAGGCAATCCCGGCGCCGGGTTCCATCACTGGAACATACCCTCCCCCGCAACTAACCGTTTCACTGCCTCCTCCAACCGCAACTGCCGATCCGTGATGAATCGCAAGCTCCATCGCCCCCACTTTCCCGGTAAGCGTCCAGCAGAGCTTCGCTGGACGCTTACAAATATCGACAGCGGCACGCTATTCAACTGGGCGCCGGAATTGCAGTCGCGATGACCGCCGCGGCCCGTTCCTGCCGGCGATCGTAACGGGCCGTTGTCGTGACGCTCGCATGGCCGGCCAGGAATGCCGCCGCGCTGAGGTCGCCCCCGCCCGCCGTGATGGCCGCTTATACTAACGCGCGGCGCAGATCGTGCGGCACAACCGGAACGCCGGGCGCGGCCCGCCCGCCATTATCACGATAATGGCCCGGCAATGTCATGTGGCACTAGAGACAGATCTTATCGTGAAGACGGAGTCAACCCCATGCGTGTTTCCCGCGGCGTACTGATGGCGATAGCGTTGTTTGTTGCCGGAATGCTGGTGTTCGCAACGCTTCAATATTCCACTAGTCGACACGAGCTAGCATCGGATGTCGGAATTGCATCTAGTCAGGGCGAAACGGCAACGCCCGAGCCAATACTATCTTACTCCCCTGAACCAATAATTGATGATTTCGATGCCGTTAACAGATCGCTGGAAATGTTCCCGATGCACAATAATGCAAAGGCCCCCCAGGCTCGCCTCATTGATTTTCAGACCCTTGATACGTTCCGACATGTTGGGGGAGGTGGGTATACATCAATCTCACCTGTATGGTTGGTGGGGATACTCGGTGAGAACCTAATCATGGCGGATGCGGTTGCACCCACTATGATCGGGTTGATCGGGCCGATGTCTTCACAGGAGAACACAGTTCCATCAGGAACTCAACCAGCTAGCCACACATCAAGTATCCCAATAGCCGGGCTATATTATGCTTGGGATGCGAATAGCGGCGCTCTCGTCGGATCTGGGGCCTTGTTTTCTGAGCCGGCGCCTAATGAATTGTCCCCAACAATAAGCCAGATCGCCAATATTGTGTCAATGTCTATTCCGATCGTAACCGCATCTCCGCCCCCCATCTTAACGCCAAGTATGAATCTGACGCCAGGGAGTAACACAAATTGACCCCGAGCTATTGTCAATTGTTGTAGATGGGCGTGCTGAGGCGGCGGCAACCAGGTGCTCGGCCGAACAGATCGCGTCGAACCGCTTCATCTCCTTGTCGGCCAACAGCGACCTCGTCGCCACCACCAGCTCCTCAGCCAGGTGCCCAAAGGTTCCACCGGACGTATCCTCCCGAACCATCGGCGTGCCCTTTCTTCCCGCTCGCGGGACTGGTTGTGATTGACCAGGAAGGGTACGCCGCTTGCTTTCACCCGGCCAGTCGGCCTCGCGCCTCAGGCAGCCCGTCCACAACTTTTGACGCTAGCTCCCATGCGATCAGCCACGCGGTCTGTGGTCGGGGGTATGTTTGCCGGCGCAGAGAAACGCCAAGTCCGTCCGAGGCAAGCCGGGCCCTCATGGCCTGGCCCTGCTGTTGCGAAATACGTACAGCCCACCGTAGCCGACCACGGTTACAGCATCGCGAACCGCGCCAAGCGACTTGACGCCCCCGAGGATGGCGCCGGTGTTGAAAGCATCCACGGCTTTGGGTGCCACCGGATCGGCGAGATCGTAGACGCGGACGACCGCATCGTCATCCCGATCATCCGTGGTGTCTTCGGCCAGAAACAGATATCCGCCCGCGGCTGCGATTCCCCGCCCATCGGTGCCGATCTGTGGGCGGCCCAAGGGCACGATGGTGGCCACGAGGCGTGGTGCGGCGGGTTCATGTAGGTCGATGACCTCGATGCCGGCGCTGGCGCCGACGCGGTAGGCGTACGCGCCAGCGAGCGCCACCTGCCCATCGCCGCTCAATTCGAGCCGGCCGATCTCGCGGGCCGGTGCGGTCCGGGTGTCGAACACGCGCAACGTCGGGCCGCCGGTGACCAGCAGACCGCGTCCCGCGTCGTGCGCGGCCATGGATGGGTCGGACGAATACTTGCCGTAGCCGATGTCGAACACCGCCGCGGGCACCCCATCGGCGCCCTTTGTGACAGGCACGACACTCACGATCTCCCGTTCGAGTTGGTCCCAGCCCGCCTTGGGCGCCGCATAGCGCGTGCGGAGGAGGTGGAACGATGACCCGGCGCCATCGGATGGTGTCTCGCGTGTGGCGGGCGGGGGGAACCAGTCGGGGTGACCCAGTGTCGATTCCTCGGAGGCGGTGGCGACGAGCACCGGGCCGTTGGCGGCGGCCATGTCGTACAGCTCGAGCCCGCCAACTTGACTCCGGTCACCCAGGAGGAGGTATCGTCCGGACACCGCACGGTGCCGATAGTTCAAGCTCAGCACGCCCGCCTGGCGCGGGACCTCGGGTACGCCGTGGGCGATGATATGGCCGTATTCGCCGCTGTCCACCAAGGTGAAATCATCGCCCTGCTCGGACCGGAAGACGTGGCTGTTCAGCACGGCCAGCACACTGTCGGGCGTCACGTCGGTATTGGGCGATTCCCCTCTTGCCGCCTGCGTATCCGGCCCCGACGCCCAAGGAACCACGTACAACCCATCGTTCTCGGCATCCATGAGGTACGTCATCTCGCCGCGCACCGCCATGTCGTGCCGGCCCCAGTCAGATTCGGCGTGCGCCACGTCGCGCAGGCGATGGGGATCGGACACGTCCACGATCCGCACGCGATCCTGACTCTCGGGATTCAGCAGAGCCAGGCGCCCGTCGAATGGGCGGATGCGGGCGATGCCCGGTGCGCCGTCCAGTTCGCCCACCGAGCGCGGATGCGCCGGATCGGACAGATCCACCGAATGGACGATGCGACGCCCATCGACGACGTAGGCGAAACGGTCCACGAACGCCACCCCGGTGGCCACGAGCCCATCGCCCAGTGAGCCCAGCTGATGCGCGCTGCCCGGCTGGCGCACGTCCACCACCTGCAGACCGGCGCGACCCCGGGCGAGCAGCAGCGTGCCGTCACCGACCGCCAGGCCGAGGATCGGCCCACCGGCGGCGAAGGTGCCGACCGGCACCGGGTGGCGGCCGTCCGCAAGGTTGAAGATCCGCACGGTGCCGGAAGTGGCGTCCGCGGTGTAGAGCGTATCGTCGCCCAGCGCGAGCAGATCGATTGGGCCTGCCACCGAGACACCGGCCACGGGTGCGAGGCGCAGGGGGTCCTGGGCATCGACGACCTGGAGGCCGGCCGGGCCGAGCGCGGCAAACACCAGGCCGCTTCGGACGGCCAGATCCGTGACGTGGCCGGCCAGGATTGGGCTGCGGCCCCCGAATCGGGCATGTCCGGGGTCGCTGACGTCGATGGCGAATACGTTTTCATCCTGTCCGACGAACAGCGTCGCACCGTCCAGCGCCATCACCGACAGCTTGCCGCCCACGTGTCCGATGAGCGGTATCGCTGCGGCGCCCGCCGTCCGTTCGACTGGTGCAGCGGTCGCCGTCGCGGACGGGCGCGCCGCCGCAGCGGCGGCCTCGACGAGGACGGGCAAGAGCGGCGCGTTGCCCGACAGCTCGGGCGCGCCGTCGCCAACGGGGATGCCGATGACACCGGCGTCCCAGGCGCCCAGCCAAAGCATGCCGTCGGCGAAGGCCAAGCCGCGCAGCGTACCCGGCAAGGCGAGGCTGCCCGCCTCCGCCAGACGACTGCCGTCGCCCACGTCGAACCGCTGCCAGCCGTGATCGGTGGCGGCATGGAGCGTCCGGCCCTGCAGCAGCAGGTCGGCTACCTGGCCCGCCGCGGTGACGCGGGCACGCTCGCGCGGGTTCGCCGGATCGGTGATGTCGATGGCCACGATCTCGCTGGCCTTTGGGTCGCGCGACATCGTGAACCGGTCGTCGCCCCGGACGGCCACCCAGGCGGTGTCGCCGGCGACGACAAGCGCTGCCAGCGGGCGGTCGAAGGCGATGCGGCCGATCGCCGCAGGCCGGTCTGGCTGCGCGATGTCGACCACCTCGAAGTACTTGGGGCCGCCACGCTCGATGTCGTAATCCCAGCCCGAATCGGACAGATACAGGTGGCTGCCCTGCAACCGCATCTCGTTGGGGTTGGACTGGATTGTGGTGGAGTAGACGGCCATTGTCGATGCCGTCGGTGCGCCACCGGCAAGATCGTAGACGTGCAGAACGCCGTCGTCGCCCACATAGCGCTGCGTGGCGGTGTCGATGACCACCCGTCGGTAGGCAAGGCGTTCCTGAAAGTCCGGCGAATGGACGCTAACGACGCGGGGCGCCGTCGCCTCAGACACGTCCACATCCACGATGTCCCCCGTGGTTTCCAGCGACAGATGGCCCGCTTCGGCTTCCACGGACATCGCCGCTCCCGGCATTTCGGCGCGCCACAGCTCGCGCGGCGCCGCCGGGTCGGCGACGTCCACGATGCGCATGCCGCCCGAGTATCTGCCGGCCGGCAGGTAGGCGATCGTCCCGCGCATGGCTGGGCGCGCGCCGCTCGAGGCCTTGTCGACGCCACCGGGCAGGGGCAGGGCTTGGGGCTGTTCCGGCTGCCGCACGTCGATCAGCTGCTGGTTGGAGATCGCCCAGCCATTGCCGACCGCCAGGCCATCGGCCGACAACATCGACGCATCGTCCCGGATCTGCTGCGGCCAGACCACCCGTGGCCGGGCCGGATCCGCGATGTCCACGATCTGTAGCGGGTAGCCCGACACGTACGCCAGATCGCCGTCCAGCGCCACATCCTGCACGTCCTGCTGCATCGTCAGGCGCCCCACCAACTGCGGTGACCGCGGGTCGGCCACGTCGACGATGAGCAGCCCGGAATGGCCGGCGGCCAGGAAGGCGAGGTTGCCGCGGGCATCCAGACCCAGCTTGGGCTCGTCGAAGAGGCTGAACGGGTCGTCTTGCCGGCCGGCGTCGTAGCGACCCAGCAACGCACCATCCGTGCTCAAGGTGACCAGCGCCGCTGGTTCGACGGCCGCGACAATGCTCCCATTCGCGACCGCCACGTCGTACGCCGCGGTGGGTGTATCGGTATGGTGAACCAGCGTCAGGTTGTCATCAGTGGTGCGTACCGCGGCGACGCCACCGGGGCCCAGCGCCGCCCAGACCAGCCCACTCACCGGGTCCACGGCGAGGCCATGGACGACCCCCGGCAACACCCCGCTCTGTCCAACCGCCACCATCCGCTCCGACGATGTGATGTCGAAGGCTACGATGCGCGGCCCCACGCCCAAGTAGGCGCGCGCCAACCCCAGCGCCACCGCGTTCGAGGCGCCACCCAGCTGCACCACTGCGTCGGCCACCGGAGCCGGGAGCGTCGCGCCGGTAGGGACTTCACTCGGCGTTGCGTGCGGCAGCCGGGCACACGATGTGACCGATAGGGCCATGACCAGGGCCCACAGTCGGTTGGCGACTGGGATCGTGCGTCGGCTCCGGGGTCGGTAGGTCACATCCGGCTCCTCATGGGGATATGGGTATGGGCTGGTGGGCACCGGGTAGTCCTGCTCGGGCACCCGGCTGGAGATAGGCACGATGATCACGTTTGCGCTGTAGCGGTTGCCGACGTCGTTTTGCATGACGACGGCCGGACGCACCTTCTGTTCCGCGAAGTCGGTGACAAGGGGCACGGGCAACAGCACCACGTCCCCGCGCCGCAGCAGGACCGAATCAGTTCCTGATGTGCATCATTCAGGGGGAAGAGTACATACGATCCGACGGAGAAGGGTCATACTGATTCGGTCGATTTCGGTCGCGGACGCCGAGCAGCGCGCCTCACGCGCCGACGTAGGCCGCCAAATGCTCCCCCGTCACCGTCGCCCTCTCCGCCACCAACGCCCCCGGCGTCCCCTCGAACACGATCCGCCCCCCGTCGTTCCCCGCCCCCGGCCCCAGGTCGATGATCCAATCCGCGTGCGCCATCACCGCCTGGTGGTGGGCGATGACGATCGCCGACTTGCCGGCATCGACGAGGCGGTCCAGCAGGCCGAGCAGCTGCTCGACGTCGGCCAGGTGGAGGCCGGTGGTCGGCTCGTCGAGGACGAGGACATCGCCCTTTTCCGCCATGTGGATGGCCAGCTTGAGGCGTTGGCGCTCGCCGCCGGACAGCGTCGTCAGCGGTTGGCCCAGGCTGAGGTAGCCCAGGCCGACGTCGGCGAGGCGGCCGAGGATCGCGTGGGCGGCGGGGGTCCTGGCCTCGCCGGCGCCGAAGAACGCAGCCGCCTCGGTCACCGACATCGCGAGCACCTCGCTGATGTCGCGGCCGCCGAGGTGGTACTCCAGCACCGATGCCTGGAACCGCTTCCCCTCGCACTCCTCGCAGGTGGTGGCGACGCCGGCCATCATCGCCAGGTCGGTGTAGATGACGCCGGCGCCGTTGCAGGTGGGGCAGGCGCCCTCGGAGTTCGCGCTGAAGAGCGCCGCCTTCACGCCGTTCGCTTTGGCGAACGCCTTGCGGATCGGGTCGAGCAGGCCGGTGTACGTGGCCGGGTTGCTGCGCCGCGAGCCGCGGATCGCGGTCTGGTCGACGGACACGACGCCGTCGCGGTCCGACACCGAGCCGTGGATCAGCGAGCTCTTGCCGGAGCCGGCCACGCCGGTCACCACGACCAGCACGCCGAGCGGGATGTCGACGTCGACGTCCCGCAGGTTGTGGGCGTTCGCGCCGCGGACTTCCATGACGCCCGTGGGCTTTCGCACGGCCGCCTTCAGCGCCGCCCGATCGTCCAGGTGCCGCCCCGTGATCGTGCCGCTCTTCCGCAGCCCGTCGACGGTGCCCTCGTACATCACCTGGCCGCCGGCCGTGCCGGCGCCGGGACCGAGGTCGACGACGTGCTCGGCGATCTGGATCGTCTCGGGCTTGTGCTCCACGACGAGGACCGTGTTGCCCTTGTCGCGCAGCCGCAGCAAGAGGTCGTTCATCCGCTGGATGTCGTGCGGATGGAGGCCGATCGTCGGCTCGTCGAAGACGTACGTGATGTCGGTGAGCGAGGAGCCCAGGTGGCGGATCATCTTGACGCGCTGCGACTCGCCGCCGGACAGCGTCCCGGAGGGCCGATCCAAGCTGAGGTAGCCCAGGCCGATCCCCACGAACGCGTCCAGCGACTGCTGCAGCGCCGCCAGCAACGGCGCCACGGACGGCTCCTCCACGCCGCGCACCCACTCCGCCAGGTCGCTGATCTGCATCGCGCAGGCGTCGGCGATGTTGATCCCGCGGATCTTGGAGGACCGCGCCGCCTCGCTCAGCCGGGTGCCGCCGCACTCGGGGCACGTCGTGAACGTGACCGCCCGCTCCACGAAGGCGCGGATGTGCGGCTGGAGGGCGTCGATGTCCTTGGCCAGCATCGACTTCTGGATCTTCGGGATCAGGCCCTCGTACGTGAGGTTGATGCCCTCGACCTTGATCTTGGTGGGCTCCTTGTGGAGCAGATCGTGCAGCTCTCGCTTCGTGAACGCGGCGATCGGCTTGTCCGCATCGAAGAAGCCGCTGCCGCGGTAGATGCGGCCGTACCAGCCCTCCATGCTGTAGCCGGGGATCGTCAGCGCGCCCTCGTTGAGCGACTTGCCGCTGTCGTACAACGCGGTCAGGTCGAAGTCCGTCACCGAGCCCATGCCCTCGCAGCGCGGGCACATGCCGCCGGTGATCGTGAAGGTTCGCCGCTCCGCCTGGCTGTTCCCGCGCTCGACCGTGATCGCCCCCGTGCCGTGGGCCGAGGCGACATTAAAGGAGTACGCCTGGGGCGAGCCGATGTGCGGCTGCCCCAGCCGGCTGAAGACGATCCGCAGCATCGCGTTCGCGTCCGTGGCCGTGCCGACGGTGGATCGGGCGTTCGCGCCCATGCGCTCCTGATCGACGATGATCGCCGTCGTCAGTCCGTCCAGCACGTCGACGTCCGGCCGCGCCTGGGTGGGCATGAACCCTTGCACGAAGGCGCTGTACGTCTCGTTGATCATCCGCTGCGATTCGGCGGCGATCGTGTCGAACACGAGCGAGCTCTTGCCCGAGCCGGAGACGCCGGTGAACACCGTCAGCCGCCGCTTCGGGATCGCCACGCTGACGTTCTTCAGGTTGTTCTCTCGCGCGCCGTGCACGCGGATCCAGTCGTGGCTGTCGGCCGCGTGCGGTGCGGGCGGCGGGGCGTCCGTCTTTGTGGCGTTGCTCATCGGCTCAGCGGACCTCGTTGATTCGGATGAGGTTGCCCGCCGGATCGCGGAACGCGCAGTCGCGCACCCCGTACGGCTGGTCCGTCGGCTCCTGGACAACCTCGGCGCCGCCCGCCTGCAGCCGCGCGAAGACGCCGTCGACGTCGGGGGTGGCCAGAGCCAGGATGCCATACGTGCCCTTGGCCATCATCTCGGTGATCGTGGTGCGCTCTTCGTCCGTGATGCCCGGGTCGACGGCCGGCGGCGTAAGGACGATGGACGTGCTGGGCTGGCCGGTGGGGCCGACTGTGATCCAGCGCATCCCACCATAGCCGACGTCGTTGCGAACCTCGAACCCGAGGGTGTCGCGGTAGAAGGATAGCGTGGCGTCCGGGTCAGTGTGCGGGAGGAAGGCGTAGTGGATCGAGAGGTCCATGGGAAACGCTCCAGAGTCGTTGGGGTAAGGGAGTTGCGACAGGCGATTGCCATGTCCGCCATTCTACGGGCGGCTGGTGGCCGGTGCTTCTCGATTCCTGATCGGTTTGGTGACCTGCTTGGCCACGCAGGCCGGCATCCCCGCCGTCGCCCGCCCCGCCTTCCCCGCCTGGAGCCGATAGACGCTCGGCGGCACCCCGACCAGCTCGGTGAAACGCGTGCTGAACGTGCCAAGCGACGAGCAGCCGACGGCAAAGCACACCTCGGTGACGCTCAGATCGCCCATGCGCAGCAGCGCCATCGCGCGCTCGATGCGCCGCGTCATCAGGTAGCTGTACGGCG
>JBDTSC010000054.1:0-13889 GCA_039931375.1 Ardenticatenales bacterium | reverse complement strand
GTGGCCGCCACGGACGGCGGCGTGACGACGATCGACGTGCGCGATCCGGCGCGGCCGGACGTGATCGGCGCGCTGCCGCTGATCGGCGGCGCCGGCGCCGTCGCGATCACGGGGACGACGGCGTACGCGACGACGTGGGACGGGCTGGCGGCCGTCGACGTCGGCGATTCGGCGCACCCGGCGGTGCGCGGGCCCCGCAACCCGTACTGTGGCACTGAGCGGTACAGGGCGCTGGCGGTTACAGGCGGCCGGGCGTGGACCGGGCCAGTAGACCAGCCTTTCCCATCGACCTTCCACTCTTGCGGCCTTGCCCAGACGGACGCGGTCGGATCGTCCTACCTGGCCTTTGCCTTCAGGATGCGCGGCATCGCGTCGGCGGGTGACGCCGCGCTCTTCGCGGGGCAGCACGTTGGTCTGACTTCGATTCGGTGGCCGGCACCGCCCGATTCCAGCCCCCCTACCGGCTGGTCGATGCCAGCGCTGGGCGATGTCACCGGTCTGCATGGGGCGAGTAGCGTCGTGCGCGCGTCGGACGCCGACAGTGAGCTGTGGACCTTTGATACGGCAGTTGCCTCGGCGCCCGTCCCCGTCGACCGCAGCGTGCTGTGGCCAATGCCGGAACAGGCTGACCGGCTCGCCGATCGCACCGGCGGGCTCGCCGTGGACGGCGACGTGGCGTTCCAGGTCTTCCTCGGCGGCTACAGGTACGGCGGCTCGGTGGCGGCGATCGCCCTGGCGCCGCTCGCACAGCCGACCGTCATCGGGCAGTGGCGGTCCAGCGACGTCCCGGGGGATCGTCGGTGGGGCAGCCCGGACGACGATCACCCGACGAGCCCTTACGGCCCCTATCTGTCCGGTGACACGCTCTACGTTACCGGCCCGTCCGTCGCCCTCACCGCCCTCGACGTCGCCAGCCCCGCGGCCGTGCGCTGGCTTGGGCGGTTCGGGGAGCCGGAGTCGGGGTTCAGCGGTGGTGGCCTTGCGCCGGACGGCCCGCGCGCCTGGCTGGCACTCTACAAACGCGGCCTTGGGCTCCTGGACGTGTCGGATCCGACCGCCCCGCGCCTGATCGACCGCTTCGCGCTGCCGGATTCGACGCGCGACGTGGCCCTCGTCGGCGGCGACGTGCTGGCGTCAACGGTGGACCGGGTGGAGCCGGTGCCCGGGGACGACTTTCCGCCGCCGCCGTCCCCCGGCCACGGCCTGCTGGTCGTCCTCGACGCCGCGACGCATCGGCCGGTGGCGCGGCTGCCGACCGACGTGCCGGGCGACCGCCTCGTCGTCGACGGCGGGCGCGCGCTCCTGTACGGCGAGGGCCGGATCGAGGTCGTCGACATTCGCGACCCGCGGCGCCCCGTCACCGTCGGCGCCGTGCGGACGGGCGCCGCGGACAGCCCGGACGTGCGGCCGCTGGCCGTCGTCGGCGACACGATCTGGGCGGGGACGGGTGAACTGGGCATCTCGATCTACCGACTCACCGAAGGTGAGACGTTCACGCCGTCGCCGCCGATCACCCCTCGCGCATACCTCCCCTACGGCCTCGCCGCCCGCCCCTGAGGCACGTACAGCCACCGCTCCTCGCGCGCATCCAGCACCGCAGCCCGCACGTACCCGGCCGCCTCGAGCCGCGCCGGAAAGCCCCCGAACGGCCCGCGCGACAGCCGGCCCTCCCAGAACAGCACCGCGCTCGGCTGGAAGCGGTCGATGTCGGCCAGCACGTCGTCCACCGTCAGCGCACCCGAGTCGATCCGCTTCTTGCCGGGGTCGCACATGTCCGGCGGCACGCGCAAACCGGCGCGGAACGCGATCATCGGGCTGTCGGTGATCACGGTGTCGCCCGGCCGCGCCACCTCCCCTAGCCGCGCGATCGCCTCGCCCGCCGCGTCATCCCAGGCGCGCGTCGAGTCGGCGAGGCGGACGGCCTGGACGGGGAGCGAGAGGATGGCGGCGCCGGCGACGCACCACGCGAAGGCGCGCCAGCCGGCGGCGGTGGAATTGCGCACGGCATCGACGACGGCGATGAGGCCGCAGCCGGCGGCCGCGGCCAACGGGTACACCAGCAAGATGTAGTGGTGCGACCAGATCGGCGCGTGCAGCAGCACGGCGGCCAGGCCGACGGCGAGCCAGAGGGCGACGATGCGCCAGAGGCGGCCGGGAGCGGCGGCGGGCGCGTTGGCGGGCGGTTCGATGGCGGATGGTTCGTCCCACGCCGATTCGTTTGCCGGCGGTTTGGGCGAAGCATGCCATGCATGCTTCGCCCCTACGGCACGATAATCGTTGTCGCTGGGATCAACGCCGCCCTGTGCCTCGCCACCTCCGCCGTCCCCGGCGACGCGACCTCCCCCTCCCCCAAACTTGGAGGAGGGGGTCGGGGGGTGAGGGCCTCCCCCAATCCCCCCAGCCAACCCCACCGCCACCCCGAACACCCCCAGCGCCACCACCCCCAACTGCCCCTCGCTCACCGCCTCGAGCAGCTTGGCGACGTTGCCCGCGATGTCGAACCCGCTGGCCTCTCGCGCCGTGACCAAGCTCCCGACGGCCTGCGCGAACAGCGCCGCCGGCCCGTACGCGCGCAGCACGATGACGACCGGCACCGCCATCGCCGCCGCCCACAGCAGCGCGTCGGCTGCGATGCGGCGCCACGGCCACGAGCGGGGCGCGCGCCAACCGGCCGCGTCGACGTGCCCGTCGAGGGCGATGAGGGCGAGCGGCAGCAGCCACGGCAGGGCGATCAGCTTGATCGTCAGCCCGAGTCCGAACGCCAGGCCCGACAGCGCCGCGAACTCCCAGGCGACGACGCGCCCCCATCGTCCGAGCCGTCCGCGCCGTCCGGCCAGCGTAGCCCATCGGTAGCCGACGATGAACGCCATCGACACCATGGCCAGGCTGAGGGCCGGCAGCGTGGCCATCACGGCGCGCGAGAGGCTGAAGTAGAGCGGCGAGAGGACCAGGATCGCGGCCGACGTGAAGGCCGCCCGCCAGCCGCCGAGCGCGCGGGCGATGGCGGCGGTCGCGGCGAGGCCGAGCGTCGCCAGGAGCAGCGGCACGAGGCGGGCGGCTTGGATGGACTCGCCGTGGATGTCGAACGACTTGCGCACGGCCAGGACGAGCAGCGGCGGCTGGTTGAACCAGATGTCGCGATACAGCGCGTAGCCGTCGGCCATCATCCGGGCGCGCATGAGGTACATGCCCTCGTCGATGCCCCAGGCGTAGAAGCTGAGCCAGCGGGTCGACAGGGCGAAGAACACGACGGACGCGGCGGCGACCACCGACCAGCCCGCCACGTCGCGCCCGCGCATCCCAAGTGCGTACCTCATCGTCGACGTCCCCTTGTCCTCCGCGTCGCTGGTCATCCGTGTCCCTTCCGCAACCACAGCGTCCACCCCGCCGGCGCCCCATCGACCTTGTCGTAGTTCCAGCCGACCCACTGAACGAACGCCGGGAATGCATCCGTCAGGCGATCGCCATCCCAGAACAGGACGGCCGCGCGGTGCGCTTCGTCCGTGATGCGGATCACGTCGTCCGCCGTCAACCCGCCGGTCGTGATCCGCTTGGACGATACGACGGCCAGCTCGGGCGGGATCGGGCGATCGGCGCGGAACGCGGCGTACGCCTGGTCCGTGACCACCCAATCGCCCGCCGCGGTGTGGTCGCGGAGGAAGGCGATCGCGTCGTCCAATGTCCGCCAGCTGTCGGAGCGGCTGGGCAGCTTGCCGCTCTCCTTGAACGGCACGGCCAAGAGGCGTGCGCGGTCGGCGGCGAGGGCCGTGGGCAACGGGATCAGGGTCGCGGCGACGATGAATGCGCCGGCGAGCGCGGCGACGATGGCGCCGGAGCGGGCGGCGAACGTCGACTCCCCGCCGCGCGCCCGGAGCGCGTCGCGGATCGCCCCGACGGCCCACTCGATCCCGACGCCCGCCAGGGGCGCGAGGACGACCAGCAGCGCCAGGAAGTGGTGCTTGGGCCAGAGCGGGTTCTGGAGCAGGAGGGCGATCACGGTCAGCGCAAGCCACGCCGCGACGACCACGCCCGCATCGCGCTTTCGGCGAACGCCGACGACGAGCCCGGCGAGCGCGGGGGCGATCAGCGCGGCGTGGTCCGCGAACGTCCAGTCGGGGCGGCCGAGATCGCGGGCGATCAGCCAATCGGCCAGCTTGCCGGCGTTCCAGGCGACGTCCAACGGCGCCGCACCGCGCGCCCCGACGACGGTGCCGACCACCTGCGCGAGCAGCGCTCGGGCGTCGAACGCGGCCAGCATGAGGGCCAGCGGCGCCGCCGTGGTCAGGGCGAGGACGGCGAGGTCGCGGATGACATCGTCCCAGCAGCCCATCGCCGGATCGTACGCATGCCGTTCGCCTCGGCGCCGCAGCCAGACGGCCAGGGCGATCGGGACGATCAGGTAGGCGCCGATGAGCTTGAGCCAGGCGCTCGCCCCGAGGAGCAGGCCGGCCAGCGCGAGATCGCGCCGCCGACCCGTCGCGCCGAACCGCAGCGCACACGCCATCGCCGCCGTCGCCAGCGCCAGCGCGGGCAGCCCGATCATCGCCGCGCGCGAGGCCCAGAAGAAGTTGGGCGCGACGGCCAGCACTACGGCCGCCGCCAGCCCCGCCCACCAGCCGCCGCCGAGCGAGCGCGCCACGGACGATGCCGCGAACGCCGCCGCCAGGCCGAACGCGGCCGTCACCGCGCGCGCCGCCGCCACGGAGGGGCCGAAGACGCTGAACGCGGCCGCCAACAGAACGGTGTAGCCGGGCGGCTGGTCGGACCAGATCCGCGTGTACAGCGGGTGTCCGAGCCCGAACAGCCGCCCTTTCATCAGGTTCAGCCCCTCGTCCGAGTCCCAATACGCGCCCCCGAGGTGCGTCGCGCAGAAGAGCGCGTACGTGACCACGAGAGCGAGGACAAGCCAGCGGCGACGGCGCTGCGCGCTGGACGTGGGAGGCGGATGCGGCATGGCGGACGATGATAGCGCGGGCGGGAAGGGCGTGCCGGCGAGCCCGCCATCCGCCACCCCTTTGACGCCACCGCCCATGGCGATACCATTGTCGGCTGCGCGCACCTCATCGATCGCGCCACGGAGGCCTCATGAATCGCCATCGTTTCCCCTTGCTTGCGCTCATCCCGGCGTTCGCCCTCGCCGTCCTGGCCGGCGGCGCGGCGCCGACCGCGGCCGCCCCGCTCGGGCCGGACGCCGCGCCGCGCCCCGCGTCGCCGCCGGTGACCCGCACGGGGCCGGACCTCGGCAAGCTCAAGCCGTCCATCACGGACAGCGACGTCTGGCTGGGCATCGCGCCGGCGGACGAGAAGATGGCGTCCTACGTGATCCTGGACGGCCCGACGGCACTGGACATCTACCGCGCCGGCGGGAATGCGGTGGGGGACGACACGAGCGCTGCGATCGCGGCGCGGGATGCGGCGTTCGCGGCGCTCGAGGCGCAGCACGCGCCGGCGCGGGAGGCGGTCAAGGCGATCGGCGCGGCGATCGACGGCGAGATGGACGCGGTGACGAACGGGTTCGTCGTGCGCGCGACGCGGCGGCAGCTCATCGCCCTGTCCCGGCTGCCGGGCCTGGCGTACATCGAACGCACGCCGATCTACTACCCGCTGCTGGACAAGGCCGTGCCGACGATCGGCGCGGACCGCGTGTTCAACCAGATGGGCATCGGCGGTAAGGGCTCGCAGGTGGCGATCATCGACACCGGGATCGACTACACCCATCGCAACCTGGGCGGCAAGGGCATTGCGTCCGACTACCGGAACAACGACCCGAGCTTCATCGAGGCCGGCACGTTTCCGAACAGCAAGGTCATCGGCGGCTGGGACTTCGTGGGCAACTACCCGAACGGCGTGCCGGCGCCCGACCCCGACCCGCTCGACCAGAACCTGCACGGCACGCACGTCGGCGGCATCGTGGCCGGCCTGACGGGCAACCCGCGCGTGCCGCACGGCGTCGCGCCGGAAGCCAGCCTGATCGCGCTGAAGGTCTTCGGGCCGTCCGGCGGCACGGACGTCATCGTGCCGGCCGTCGAGTGGTGCGTCGAGGCCAACCTCGGGCGGCGCCCGTCCGGCATCCCGCAGCGCTGCGACGTGATCAACATGAGCCTCGGCGCGAACTGGTCGTACGACGTCGCCACGGAGCTGAGCGTCATCCGGCGCGCGGCGGAGGCGGGCGTCGCGGTGATCTCGGCCTCGGGCAACGCCGGCGACATCGCCTTCATCACGAGCGCGCCGGGCGCGACGCCGTACGGGCTGGCCGTGGCCAGCACGTTCGCCGGCGGCACCCGCGTCGACAAGATCGTCGCGGACGTCGGCGGGCGGACGGAGGACATCGAGGCCCTCGAGGCGGATCCGACGTTCGCGCCGCAGATGGCGGAGGTGGGCAGCCTGACGGGCGATCTCGCGTTCCTGGGCCGCGGCTGCACGGGCGACGCGAGCGCGTCGGACGTGAACGGGAAGATCGCCCTGATCGCCTACGGCGGCTGCTCGACGAACGAGGTCATCGGGCGCGCGAAGACCGAAGGCGCGACGGGCGCCGTGTTGTTCAACAACAGCGACCAGCTCTTCAGCCCGAACTCCGACACGAGCAAGTTCGGCGACCGCGTCGAGATCCCGAACTTTGGCATCGCGTTGCCGGACGGGGTGCGGCTGCGGGACGCGCTGGCCAAGGGCACGGCCGTAAAGGTGACGTTCGCCGAGACGTACAAGAACAGCGTCCAGAAGGACACCCTGGCGGACACGATCTCCGACTTCTCGAGCCGCGGCCCGAGCCGGGACGGCACGTTCAAGCCCGAGATCGCCGCGCCGGGGTCGAACATCACCGCGCCGCGGATCGGCACGGGCGACGGGCCGCTGACGATCTCCGGCACGTCGATGGCCACGCCGATGGTGTGCGGCGTGGCGGCGCTGGTGATCGAGCGGCTGCGCAAGGACGGCCTCGCGCCCGAGGGCAAGCCGCTCGACCCGGCGCTCAGCCCGGTCGGGCTCGGGGCGCTCGACGTGCTGGCGATGCTCATGAACTACACCGAAACGGTCTACGAGGGCGACAACCGCCTCAAGAACCCGGTGGCCTTGGCGCGCAGCGGCAGCGGCCGCGTGAACGCGCTGCGCGCCGTGCGCGGCGGCACGATCCTGCGCGCCGGGACGATCGCCAGCGTGAACTACGGGCGCAAGCAGTACTCGACCACGCGCGAGCTCGACCCGGTGGCGATCAAGATCATCAACGTCACCGAGCAACCCAAGCGCTACAAGATCTCGACGCCGTACCTCTTCAGCGATGATGACGACGGCGCGATCACGTACAACTACACGTCGTCCGAGCTCGACCGGAACATGATCACGGTGCCGGGACGCTCCTCCAAGGTCGTGACGCTGCGCACGACGATCGACCCGAGCAAGCTCAAGAAGTACGGCGCGTACGGCGGCAACAACGTCATGAGCCGCGGCCTGACGGACGCGGAGCACGACACGCACGTGACGGCCACCGAGGTCGACGCCGCCGGCGCCGCGGTGCCGGACGGCGACATGGCGCACGTGCCGGTGTACTTCGTGCCGCGGCCCGTGAGCGAGATCCACACGACGGACCCCGAGAAGGTCATCGTCGATTCGGCGACCGGTGTCGGGCCGCTGAACCTGGTGAACGATTCGCCCGTGCCGGGCAAGGCCGAGATCTTCGCGCACTGGGCCGTGGACGAGAAGGACAACACCGGCCCCGGCATCAACATGGAGAACGTCGGGATCCGCATCGTGCGCGACCCGCAGAACCAGCGCATCCTCGAGTTCGCGATCCAGACCGCCCGGCGGCGGGACATCCCGCTGGAGACCTCGTTCCGCGTCTTCCTGGACACGAACCGCGACGGCAAGATGGACAAGATGCTGTTCAACGACGACCAGGCGTGGTTCCTATCGCAGCTCGGAATCCAAGTGCAGGGCCTGCGCGTGGACGGCTCGCAGCGCATGCTGCTCATGGACGTCGCGTCCCACTCCCCGCTGGGCTTCCGGTTCCCGCTGGTGAACTTCGACAGCAAGCCGCTGGCCGCCTTCGCCGAGGTCACGCTGGACACCCGCCTGATCATCCTGCGCGCGTACGCCGCCGACCTCGGCTTCGCCGAAGCGGCCCCGATCGCGTTCAACTCCGTGATCTGGCACCACGCCAGCTTCCCGGACGCCCGCGGCTCGACCGCGTTCGACCCGTATGACGCGATCCCCAACAACGGCTTCGTCGAGGGACGCGACGGTTCGGCGGCGATCTTGGACGGCCGGTTGACGTTCGAGGAAAAGGACATGGGCTTTTCCGTCGACCGCTGGTCCGTCGATGTCGGCCCCAACAGCGAGGGCTACGCGGCCGTCACGCGCAGGACGGGCGGCAAGCTGGACAAGGTGATGGTCGTCTACACCCACAACCTGCCGGGCGTGGACGATATCCAGATCCTGCGCTTGGAGGACGGCTCCGTCGCCCCGCCGCCGACGCTCACCCCGAGCGCCGTGCCGACCGTCGGGCCGTCAGCGACGTCCATCGCGCTCAACACGCCCGTGCCCACGCGCCAGCCGACGACGCCATCCGACGGCGAAGCGCGGATCTTCCTGCCCGCCTCGCTGGCCAACGACGCGTTCGGCAGCACGCCGTAGCCACCCGCGCCGCCGCCCCGGCCAACGCCGTGCGCCCGCGCGCGGTGACGATCGACGCCCGCCTCGCGGCCTACCGCGGCGGCGGGATCGCCGAGCATACGCGCCGTCTGCTCGCCGGCATCGCCGCGCTGCCCGACGATGAGCGGGCGGATTGGCGCGTGACGGTGCTCGCGCACCGCAAAGCGCTGGTCGATGGCGACGGCGGCGGCGGCGACGGCGGCGGCGATGTCGCAGGGACGTCCGAGGCCCGCGCCGCGAGGGACGCGCGGGCGGCGGGGGCCGACACGGCTGGGGCCGGCGACCCGTCCGACGCCGTCATCGCCGCCTCCGCGCCCGGCACGCTCGGCGACCGCGTCGAGGACGTGTTCGCGCGGCGTCACCTGCGCACGCCGCCGCACCACCGACTCGAGGGCTGGACGCTGGCCGCGGACGCGGCGCTGGCCGGGTGTTCACCGGTCGGCCTGCTCCACAGCCCGGATGTCGTCGTGCCGAACATCTGGCTCGGGCCGCGGGTGGCGACGGTCCACGACGTCGCGTTCCTGCGCCACCCCGAGCGGCTGACGGCCGACAGCGTGCGCTACTACGGCCAGATCCAGCGCACCGTGCGGCATGCGAAGCGGATCATCGCCGTGTCGGATCACACGGCCCGCGAGCTCGCGGCGTTCACGAACGTCGACCCCGCCCGCATCCGCGTCGTGCCGAACGCCGTCGACCCCCGTTTCCGCCCTGCGGACGCGGATGCGGCGGCGGGCGACGCCGCGACGCTCGCCCGCCTCGGGTTGGCCGCGCCGTACCTGCTGTTCGTCAGCACGATCGAGCCGCGCAAGAACATCGCGCCGCTGCTGGACGCGTTCGGCGCGCTCGCCCGCACCCGCCCGTCCCTCACGCTGGTCCTGGCTGGCGCGGACGGCTGGCAGAGCGAGTCCGTGTACGCCCACGCCCGCGACCTGGGCCTCGGGCCGCGCATCCGCTTCCTGGGCTGGGTGCCGGACGACGATCTCGTCGCGCTCTACCGCACCGCCGACTGCCTGGTCCATCCGGCTGTCGACGAGGGCTTCGGCCTGCCGCCCGTCGAGGCGATGGCGTGCGGCACGCCGGCGATCGTCAGCGCGGCCGGCAGCCTGCCCGAGGTGACCGGCGACGCCGCGATCCACGTGTCCCCGGCAGACGCCGGCGCATGGGCCGGCGCGATCGGCCGCGTCCTGGACGATCACGTCCTGGCCCGCTGCATGTCCGGCGCCGGCCGCGCCCGGGCCGAAGCGTTCACGCTGGAGCGCATGGCGCGCGCGACGCTGGCGGTCTACCGCGAGGCGGCCGGCGGGCGCGGCTGAGGCTCCCGATGCGCATCCTGATCGTCTGCCCGCAGCTCCCGTGGCCGCCCCACCAGGGCACTTCCATCCGCAACTGGGGCATCGTCGAGGAGCTTGCCAAGCGCCACCGCGTAACCGTCGCCGCCTTCCACCGAGCGGAAGGTCAGACATCGTCGGCCGACGTCGACGCTGTCCCTGGTCGCGATGCCGCCGTCAGCGCCGACGACCCGATCGCGCACCTCGCCGCCCTCGGCATCGCATGTGTCATCGCCCCGCCGCCGCCGCCGCGCCCGATGCTCCGCCGGATGCTCGACGTGCCGTTCGCGGGCGAGCCCGACCTCGCCCGACGCCTGGACTCGGCGGAGATCGACGACGCGATTGCGGCGCACCTCAAACGGGTGCAGGACGATCCGTATGACGTGATCCAGATCGAGGGCCTCGAGATGGCCCGCCACGGCTGGCACGCCCTCGCCTTCGCGCCGCTCGCGCTCGACGGGCGCCGGCCCCGCCTCATCTACGATGCGCACAATGCGGAGTGGGTGCTCCAGGACCGGGCGTGGCGGGCCGACGTCCGACGCGCGAGCGGCGTGGTTGGCGCGCTCTACTCGCGCATCCAGACCGCCAAGCTGCGCCGCTTCGAAGCCCGCCTGCTCGCGTCCGCCGACGCATGCGTCGCCGTCAGCGCCGCCGACGCCGCCGCCCTGGCCCCGCTGGCGCCGGCAGCGCGCCTCGTCGTCGTCCCGAACGGCATCGACGTGGACGCGTATCGGCCCGGGCGCGCGGGTGTCGGCGCGGATGGCGGCGCGGGTGGCGCCGTCGATGGCGGCGCGGGTGGCGCCGTCGATGGCGATGGCGACGTCGACGCGGGCGACAGCGGCGGCGCGGCTGGCGACAGTAGTGCGTCTGGCGACAGTAGCGCGGCTGGCGACGGCGGCGAGGACGACGATCTCTTCGTCTTCACCGGCAAGATGGACTTCCGCCCGAACGTCGACGCCGTCACGTGGTTCGTGCGCGAGGTCTGGGGGCTCGTCCGCGCCGCACGCCCGGCGGCGCGCTTCCGGATCGTGGGCCGCGACCCGTCCGCGCGCGTCCTGGCGCTGGGGGACGAGGCGGCGGGCATCGAGGTCACCGGCGCCGTGTTGGACACCCGCCCCCACATCGCCGCCGCCGGCGTCATCGTCGTCCCGCTGCGGGTCGGCGGCGGCACGCGCCTGAAGGTGCTCGAGGCGATGGCGATGGGCAAGGCGGTGGCCGCGACGACGTTGGCCGTCGAGGGCCTTGACCTCGTGGACGGCCGCGAGGTGATTCTGGCCGACACGCCCGCCGCGCTGGCCGAAGCCATCGCCCGCCTCGCCGGAGACCGGGCGGCGCGCACGGCGCTCGGCAAGGCGGCGCGGGCGCGGGTCGTGGCGGACTACCGCTGGGCGACGTTGGTGCCGGGGATCGAGGCGCTGTACGGGTCTTGAGGGTAAGCCCATCGAGATCACATCAACGGTGGCTGCACCAGGGATGCGTCGGCCACGGTTCGCGACCGTCCGCAGGGCGAACGCATTTTTGGCGCAGCCGGCGAACGCCCGGAGGATAAATCCTCGGGCTACACTTAGGGAAGGAGTCCGCTGCGCGGACTGACACCCCGCAATGCAACCGCACCCTGTCAGTCTGCACAGCAGACTCCTTCCCTAGGTATAGCCCGAGACTTCAGTCTCCGGGCGTCCGCGGGCTCCGCCAGAATGCGAACGCCCTGGCCGCCGTCCGACCGGCCGTGAACGGCCGGTCTACAATAACGACGCCGGCTGAAGCCGGCTAATGGCATGGACTCGACGTATCGTCGTGCTGTGTCCAATGGGTTGATACCTATGCCGTACCTGAACGCTGTCCCCGACCTGCCCCGCCGCATTCTGGTTATCCGCCCCGACCACCTGGGCGATGTCCTGCTCACCGGCCCGACGCTCACCCGCCTGCGCGCCCTCTGGCCCGACGCCGACGTGACGCTGCTCGTCGGCCCGTGGTGCGAGAACGTCGCCGAGCGTCTGCCCGGCGTCGACCGCGTGCGGACGCTCGACTTCCCGTACTTCGACCGCCGCCCGCGGACGTCGCTGCTCGCGCCGTACCGCCGGTTGTTCGACGCGGCGCGGATGCTGCGAGCGTCGTCCGGTTCATCGACGTCGACGCGATCCCCGGTGGCCGCGACGACGAGGGCGCCCTACGACGTCGCCATCGTCGCCCGCGACGACGATCGCTGGAGCGCGCTTCTGGCGCGGGCCGCCGGCATTCCGATCGTGGCAGGGCACGACACGCCACGCACGCGATGGGTGCTCACGCACAAGCTGCCGGCAGCGCGACGGCCGGCGCACGTGGCGGCGGCGGGGGTGGCGTTGGTGGAGGCGGTAGGGGCGTGGACGTCGGCGGCGAGTGGGTCGTATGGGGCCAATCGGTCACGTAGGACATATAGGTCCTATAGGTCTCATGGGTCCTATGAGGCCGATCCACGAACGAACTCGAATGCATCGTCGACCGAAGCGCCGCCGATCACGCCGGCGGCACACCCGCTCTCGTTCCGCCTGACCGACGACGACCGCGCACGCGCCGCGGCGCTGCTGGGCAGCAACTTCACCAAAGGTGACGGCGCTCCGACACGCGGCCCGCTCGCCATCCACCACGGCTCCGGCTCCCCGATCAAGCGCTGGCCGCCCGAACGCTGGGCCGCCGTCGTCCGCGCGGCCACGGCGCCGGGCGAGGCCGTCGTGCTGACCGGCGGGCCGGGCGAGGCGGCGCTCACGGCCGAGCTGGCGGCGGCGCTCGCGGCGGTCGACCGGACGAGCATCGACTTGGCGGGCAAGACGGACGTGGCCACGCTGGCAGCGGTGTTTGAGCGCTGCCGCGCCGTCCTCGGGCCGGACAGCGGGCCGCTGCACCTGGCGGTGGCGGTCGGGACGCCGTCGGTTCACCTGTACGGGCCGGCGGCGGCGGCGCGGTTCGGGCCGTGGGGAGCGGTGGAGCGGCACGTCGTGGTGGGAAGCGGGTTGGCTTGCGCACCGTGCGGGCGGTTGGAATGGGGGGATGTGGGGGATCATCCGTGCGTCCGGACGGTGGAGGTGGGCAGGGTCCGCGCGGCACTGGAGCGGGCGGTTAGGACCGGTCCGACGCGGACCCTATAATCGGCGAATCGACTCGCCCGCAACCTCGACCCTTGGAGCGACGCCGACTCAGAGCGCGCCGCACCGCCGCCAGCTACACCTCGCAAGAAACGTGGAGCCCACCCACCGTGCTGCAGAAGCTCGACCTCGCCGCCATCGCCGAGTCCATCGCCGCGCCCTATCGGCCGGTGCCGCTCGTGTCGCTCGGCGCGGTCGAGGCGGCGCTGGTGGTGTGCGGCGGGCCCAAGAAGTGGCAGCGCAGCGCGCAGCGGGACGAGCTGCTGGTCGTCCTCGAGGGGCACGTGACGATCGAGGGCAACGGCCGGCGCGTGATCGCCAACGAGGGCGACGTGGCGACGATCCCGAGCAGCATCACGCTCGCATGGTGGTCCGGCATGCGGTCGATCGCCGTGCTGTGCCAGGAGCGCGACCGCCCGTTCAACGCGAACGGCTACCACGGCCCGCCGACCGGCGACCGCGAGCTGGCCGGGCGGACCGAGTTCGCGGCCCACGTGCGCGCCGGACCGGCCTACGAGTGGCTGCGGATGGGCCGCGTCGGCGGCTACGGCGCGCAGGCGGCGCGGATGACCGGGCCGAGCCAGGCCTTCCTGTCGCCGCCGGGCTCCTTGATCGTCCTCGTCTTCCGCGGCGTCCTGGATGTCACGGCCGACGGCGAGACGGACACGATCGTCGGCAGCCAGCTCTTGGTCGTGCCGTCCGGCGCCTCGGTCACGTTCCACTCCGAGCGGGGCGCCACGGTGCTCGTCTTCGCGCGGCAGGGCGCTCCGCTCCCCCGCGCCGCCGTCCACACGGACGC
>JBDTSC010000053.1:0-13924 GCA_039931375.1 Ardenticatenales bacterium | reverse complement strand
CGCCGCCCCACGACGCCGTCGACCGACCCGATGAGCACGACGCGCCAGGAACCGACGATCAAGACGATCGCCCGACGACCGGCTGACCGCCCACCGCGCGGACGGGCCGCGGCCCGCGCCCTGCTCGCCGCCGCGGGCGCGCTGGCGCTGGGCGCGGCGAGCCTTGGGACCGCGCGGACGATGCGGACCGCGGCGGCGATCGGGCCGGTGCGGGCGATGGATCGCGCCCGGATCACGACCGCGCCCGACACGTCGGCGCCCGCATACGCCGCGCCCGACGACGGCGCGTCCAGCGCCGCGCTTGTGCAACCGAACAACCCGCCCCCGCCAAGCGCCTTCATCGCCCCGACCCTCGGCGCAGAGATAGCCGCAGCACCGGGCGCCTGGCACCGCGTGTTCGTCGTCGTTGACGACGGTGCGGCGGCGAACGAGATCGCGCGATCGACGGACGGCGCCGGACAAGCGGCACGTCGCGCCAAATCCGGTCGCGTCGCGAAAACCAGCCGCATCGGCGATGCCGCATACGCCAGCCAACTGGCGTCGTGGCGGACCGCGTTCGCGGCGGCGGCGGCGCCGGCGCGCGCCGCGCTCGACGACGCCGCCGGGTTGGGCGCGGCGCGGGCGATCGAACCGCTTTGGTCCGCGAACGCGCTGTACGCCGAGGTGAGCGCCGATACGGTGTCGACGCTGGCCGGAACGCCAGGGGTGCGGGCGATCCTGCCGGTGGGATCGATGACCCTCGATATGCCCGTGCTGCCCGTCGATACGCCGGTACCGCCCGTACGCGCCCCGGCGTCGGAACCGCTCGGCGCGGCATCCGCCGTCACCGCCGCGCCCCACGTCGAGTGGAACATCGCGCGCATCCGGGCGCCCGAGGTCTGGTCGCGGCTTGGGATCGACGGCGCCGGCACGACGGTCGCGGTCATCGACTCGGGCGTCGACTACCACCATCCACTGCTCATGTCGCGCTACCGCGGCTACCTGCCCTCGAGCAAGGTGCCGTCGAACGACGGGAATTGGTGGTGCCAGATCATCGACATCCTGTGCAGCGCGCGCGGCCTGTTTCCCGTCGATGGGATCGGCCACGGCACGCACGTCACCGGCATCACCGTCGCCGGCGACGGCTACGGCGTGGCGCCGGGCGCGCGCTGGATCGCGGTCCGCGCCTGCGCCGACGCCCGCTGCGACGAGCTGGCGGTGCTGCAGGGCCTGGAATGGCTGCTCGAATTGGGCGATCGGCGGCCGGACGTCCTCAACGCCAGCCTGACCTCGGGCGCCGATACGGCGCTGGTCTTCAAGAGCGTCATCGATCGGCTGGTGGCGGCGGGCGTGATCGTCGTCGCCTCGACCGGCAACAGCCAGGGGTCGATCGGCGCGCCGGCGATCTTCCGCGACGTGATCGGCGTCGGCGCGACCACGGAGGCCGATGTGCGGTGGAGCGAGAGCCGCTTCCAGCGCACGCAGTTCGGCTGGTGGAAACCGGATGTGCTGGCGCCCGGCGCACCGGTGACCTCGACGGTGCCCGGCGGCGGCTTCGGACGCCTGTACGGCACGAGCATGGCCTCGCCGCACGTGGCCGGCATCGCGGCCCTGCTCCGGCAGGCGCGGCCGGACCTATCGCCCGCCGCCGCGCTGGAGGTCCTCACCCGCACCGCCCGCCCGCTCAGCGCCGACGTGCCCGCCGACGACAGCGGCTGGGGGCGCGTCGACGCATATGCCGCCGTGCTGGCGGTGAGCGACGCCGGCCGCCTGGCGGGCCGCGCCGTGCGCGCCGTCGACGGCGTGGCGATCCCGTACGCCAGCGTGCGCGTCGCCGAGCTGAACGGCGATCCGGTGACGCTGGCCGCGGTGGACGCGGACGGGCGCTTCCAGATCGACATCCGGCCGGGCAGCTACGCCGTCTTCGTCGAAGCCTTCGGCTTCGTCACGCGCTCGTGGCGACCGGTCGAGGTGGTGGCGGACGGCACGATGGACCTGGGCGACGTCGGGCTCACGCTCGAGCTGCCGCGCGGCCAGCTGGTCGGCCGCGTGACGGACGCCGCGACGGGCGCCCCGATCAGCGGCACACTCGAGCTCGTCGGCGTCCCGTTCGGCGTCCCGATCGACGAGCTCGGCTTCTTCGCCGTCCAGCTGCCGGCCCGGACGTACAAGGTGCGCCTCGCGATCTTCGGGCACCGCGTCCTGATCGATCCGGCGGTCAAGGTCGTGGCCGGCGACGCCGTCGAGCGGAACTACGCGATGCAGGGCGCGCCGCGGATCCTGCTCATCGACGGCGATGCGTGGGCGTTCTCGAACGCGCTCGGGTACTACCGCCGCGCGCTCGATGGGCTCGGCTACCTCTACCATGTCCACGAGGTCACCCGCGAGACGGCCGGCGCGGGCGCGCCGGGCGGACCGCCCGCCGCGCCCGCGCTGGCCGCCTACGACCTCGTGATCTGGTCGAGCGCCGTCTCCGGGCCGGCGTTCGTGCGCGGCGCGACGGCGCTCTCGACCTTCCTGGACGGCGGCGGACGGCTGCTGCTCAGCGGCCAGGACGTGGCGTGCGTGGACGGGGGCATCGACAACGCACAGACCCCGTGCCGCGGCAACAGCCGGCCCCATCCGTACCTCAAGGACAAGCTGCACGTCCACGCCCTGGCGGACGCCACGCAGAGCCGCGTCGTGACGGGCGAGGCCGCCGGCCCGCTGGCCGGCCTGACGCTAGCGCTGAACGGCGGCGACAGCCTGGGCAACCAGGTCGCGCCGGACGTGCTGGGCATCCAAGACGACCTCACGACCGAGGCCGTGCTGCGCTACGGGGACGGCGGCGTCGCCGGCGCGCTCGTGCGGCGCTGCTCGCCGTGGCGGGCGCTGGTGCTGGGCTTCGGGGTGGAGGGCGTGCCGGGCGAGGCCGCCCGCGAGTCGCTGATCGGGCGCGCGATCGACGCCCTCACCGGACCGGCGCCGGACGAGGGCATCTACATCGCCACCGACGCGATCGAGCGGGTGCAGCCGGCGGGCGGCACGGCGACCTTCACCGTGACGTTGGCGAACACCGGGCTGCTGACCAGGGCTTTCGATCTCGACGTCGCGCCGTCCGGGCCGGGCGATCCGGCGGCCTGGCCGACGCAGATCCTCAACGCCGGCCTGACGGACCCGCTGGCGCAGACGCTGCCGCTGCCTTCGTGCCGCCAGACGGCGTTCGCCGTCCGGATCGCGGTGCCGGCGGGCACGGAACGCGGCGGCACCGGCGGCGCTACGATCCGCATCCGCGCGGACGGCGGCAGCGCCGAGCGGCGGCTGCCGCTGCGCGCGCGGACGCCGGCGCCGGTGCTCCTGATCGACGGCGACTTCGACTACCAGAGCGAGGCGCGGTACCAGGATGCCCTCGACGCCCTCGGCGTGCCGTACGACCGCTGGGAGCTCGGGTTCCTCAAGCCGCGGCCGACGCTGCCGCCCAGCTCGACGCTGGCCGCGTACCCGACCGTGATCCTCTTCGCCGGCCACGACTTTCGGCCCAAGGGCAACCTGCCCGTCGAGGGCCAGGCGCTGATGGCCGACTACCTCGAAGCGGGCGGCCGTCTTATGTTTGTCAGCGAGGACTACCTGTACGCGCGCGGCGCCGAGCCGTACCGCGGCGGGCTGTACTTCCACCAACGCTATCTGGGCGTCCAGAACTGGGTCGACAACGGCGGCGGGGCCTATCAGGGTCCGATCCGTGGCCAAGCCAAGAGCGTGCTGGACGGCGTCGGGCCGTGCCAACTGCAGTTCCACGACGCGCGCAACGACTACAGCGACGCGCTCGTGCCCGCGGCCGGCGCCGTCGCCGCCGCGCGCAGCTCGATCGCAGAAACGATCGCCACCCAGGTCGCGAACCGCGGGTTCAAGACGCTCTTCCTGGCGTTCGACTTCGGGCAGCTCGTGCCGGGCGCGTGCCCCGCCCAGATCATCGGCGCGGCCCTCGACTGGTTCCACCCGCTTTCGCCGAGCGCCGTTCGCGTGCTGGACGCGGACGGACGCCCGTCCGCCCGCCGCACGTTCGGTGCGGGCGAGGTCATGCCGTTCGAACTCGTGATCCAGAACGAAGGGCCGCGGGCGATCGACCGCGTGGCCGCGACGTGGGCGTTCCCGCCGGAAGCGACGGTCGTGCCATCGACATTGCCGGCGGAGTGGCAGTTGGCGCCGGACGGGCGGAGCCTCGCTTGGACGGGCCCCGTGGCCCCCGATAACGCCGTGCGCATCCACGTCTCGGCCCGCCTGGCCGACGTCCTGCCGCCGGGCGCCACGCTGGCCACGACGGTGTCGCTGCGCGCCGAGGGCATGACGGTGCAGCGAAGGCTGCCGTGGCAGGTGAACGCCGCCGACCTGTCCGGCTCGGCCAAGAGCGCCGAAGATCCGACGCGCTCCTATGCCTACGACGACACCGTCGGCTTCTACATCAACCTCACGAACAGCGGCACGCGCGACGCGGCCCATTTCAGCGTCACGGACACGCTCCCGGCGGGCCTTCGCCTGGTCGAGGGCAGCTGGCTGGCCGTCGGCGGAACGGTGGAGGGCGATGTGACGGCCGGTCGGCTGTTGTGGCGGGGCGCCCTGAGCGTCGACAGCGTCGCGACGCTGCGCTATCGGGCGCGCGTGCTGACGCGGGTCGGCGGCCCGCTGCGCAATCGCGCCGAGGTCGTGGCGGACGACGGCGCGCGCGAGCTCGGGGCGACGGTGTGGGTGCGGCCGTACGCCTTGTTCCCGGTCGTGCTGCGCCAGCGGGACGTCGACCCGTGAGGGCGCGGGACGCGGTATAATGCCCGATCGCGCCGCCCTAATGGGGCGCGGCGGGTCCGGGGCATTCCCGCGGCAGATCGAGGAGTCGAAGCGATGGCTCGGCGCACGTTCGACGAGGCGCTCAAGGCGCTGGAGAACGACATCCAGGAGATGGGCGACCTCGTCGGCCGGTCGACGGCCGAGAGCGTCGGGGCGCTCGTGCTGCGCCAGCCCGCGCTGGCGAGCGAGGTGCTGGAGCGCGAGGCCGTGGTCAACCGATTGTGGGTCGACACCGAGCTGAACGTGCAGGCCCTCATGGCGCTCCAGGCGCCCGTGGCCACCGACCTGCGCGAGGTGCTGGCCGTGCTGGCGATCGCGACGGATCTCGAGCGCAGCGGCGACCACGCCAAGAGCATCGCCCGCGGCGCGCTGGACAGCGACGGGTCGGCGCCGGCCGGCGCGCTGGTCACGCTCGAGCGGATGGCCGACGCGGCACAGTCGCTGCTGCGCGACGTCCTGGTCGCGTTCGCCCACCGCGACGCGGACGCCGCGCGGGCCGCGACGTCGCGCGACATCGACATCGACGCGCTGTATGAGGCGGCCCAGCGCGAACTCCTGGCCTACATGGCGCGCCATGGCGACGGCGTCGCCGAGGCGCAGCGTGTCCTGAACGCCGCGCTGCGCCTCGAGCGCATCGGCGATCACGCGACGAACATCGGCGAGCGCGTGGTGTTCTTGGTGACGGGCGAGCACGTCGAGTTGAACGGATAGCGCGGGCGGAACCCATGGACGACATGACCGAGACATCGCTGGATCGCCTGAACCAGCTGGCCCAATCCGGCGAGCAAGCCGCCGCCGACATCACCACGCTCCACAGCGCGGTCGTGTCGCTGCGCGCTCAGGTCGAGACGCTCACCGCGCAGCTGTCCGGCCTGCGCGAGGTACAGGCCGAGAGCGCCACCCTGCTCGGCCAGGTCCACCACCGGCTCGCGGCGCTCGATCGCCTGTCCGCGGCCGAGGAGCGCATCACCGCCGTGCAGGCGGCGGGCGAGCGGACGGCCGAGCGCGTCGAGGCCGTCGCGGCCGATCTGGCGCGCGTCGCCCGTATCGAGGACGGGGTTGGGCAGATCCGCGTGGAAATGGTCGACCAACTCCGGCAGATCGAGGACCGCGGCCACATCGAGCGCGCGGCGCAGGACAAGCGGCACGACGCCCTCGCCAGCGAGACCGCCGTCGCGTTGGCCCAGCTGCGCCAATCGGCGATGACCGTCGATCAGGCCAACGAACGGTTCACGGCCCAGGAACGGGCGCGGCAGGAACTGTTCGACGGCATCGGGCGGCTGACCGCACGGGTCGAGGCGCTCGGCGGCGAGCGGTCGACGCTCGAGGACATCACGCGCCGGGCGGACATTGCGGCCTCCGCGCGGATCGATGGCCTTGCCAAGCAGATCGAGGCGCAGCTCGAGACGATCGCCGCGTGGCAAAAGCGCATCGAACAACAAGAGCGGATCATCGGCGAGGCGCGCCAGATCGCGGCCGATGTCGAGCGAGCGGCCGAGGCGATGCCCGTCGCACAGCGCAGCGCGGTCGAGGCGGCGCGCGTGTTCGAGGCGCGCGTCGAATCGTCGCTGGACACGTTCCGCGAGGAGGCGACCGAGGAGTGGCGCCAGCACCTGGCGCTGCACGACGCCGCCCGTGCCCAGGCGGAACGCGATCGCGTGCAGCGCTCGGGCGAGCGCCAGGCCGCATTGGATGCGGCGTTCCACGACATCGACGAGCGACTGACGGCGTTGCAGGCCGTGATCGATGCCGGCCTCGCTGAGCGCGCCGAGGAGACGATGGCGTTGTACCAACAGCTCGCCGAGTCGTTTGCCGTGATTCGCGATTCGTTCGTGACCGCCGCGCGCGTGTTCGAGGCGCCGCTGCCGGCGGACGCCCAGCCGGCCATGCTCGCCGAGCGGCGCACCGCGCTGCGCCGGGCGATGCGCGCCCGGCGCGAGGGGGCCGGCGACGAGCGCTGACACCGCGCCGGAGATCCGCCCGTGACCGCCCGAACCGTTGTCGTCGGGACGGCGGGGCACGTGGACCACGGCAAGAGCACGCTGGTCAAGGCGCTCACGGGCACGGATCCCGATCGCCTGGCCGAGGAGAAGGCGCGCGGGATGACGATCGACCTCGGCTTCGCGCACTGCGCGCTGCCCGGCGGCGCGACGGCCAGCTTCGTGGACGTGCCGGGCCACGAGGACTTCATCAAGAACGCCCTCGCCGGCGCCGGCGGCGTCGACATGGCGCTCTTGGTCATCGCGGCCGACGAAGGGCCGATGCCGCAGACGCGCGAGCACCTGGCGATCCTCGACCTGCTCCATCTGGCGCACGGCGTCGTGGCCGTCACGAAGGCCGATCTCGTGGACGCCGACTGGCTCGCGCTGGTCACGGACGAGATCGCCGCGCTGATCGCGCCGACGTCGTTGGCCGGCGCGCCGATCGTGGCCGTGAGCGCCGTGTCCGGCCGCGGCATCGACGACCTGCGGAGCGCCATCGAGGCGCAGCTGGACGCCGTGCCGCTGAGCCTCGACCGCGGCCGAGCGCGGCTCTCGGTCGACCGCGTGTTCACGATGGCCGGCTTCGGGACCGTCGTCACCGGCACGCTGCGCGACGGCGTGCTGGCCACCGGCGACACGGTCGACATCCAGCCGCGCGGCCTCACGGCGCGGATCCGCGGCCTCCAGTCGCACGGCAAGAGCGTGGCGACCGCGCAGCCCGGCACGCGCACGGCCGTCAACCTGGTCGGGATCGAGGTCACGGATATCGCCCGCGGCGACGACGTGACCGCGAGCGGCGCGTACGAACCGACGCAGCTCATCGACGCGGAGGTCACGCTCCTTTCGGACGCGGCGGCGCCGCTCCGCCACGATCGCGTGCTGCACCTGTTTCACGGCGCCGCCGAGGTCCCAGCGCACGCCCGCCTCATCGGCGGCGACGAGATCGCGCCGGGCGGGCAGGGCCACGTCCAGTTCTGGCTTGCGCGGCCGATGGTGCTGGCCGCCGGCGACCGCATCGTGCTGCGGCTGGCCTCGCCCAGCCGAACCGTCGGCGGCGGCGAGGTCCTCGACCCGCACCCCTCGCGCCGCTGGCGGCGCTTTCGCGAGACGGCGCTGGCGCGCTTCGATGCGCTGACGTCCGGCGATCCGCACGCGGTCGTCCTGCAAGCGCTGGCCGAGCGCGAGCCGTGCCGCGCGGACGCCCTCGCGCCCGCGGATATCGGGCTGAGCGCCGACGAGCGGGACGCGGCGTTGGCGGCGCTGGTGACGGAAGGTCGGGCGGTGCGACTGGGCGGCGGCGCGCAGGACATCTGGATGACCGCAGATGGCTGGACGACGCTCGGCGAACGGGCGGTGGCCGTGCTGGCGACCCACCACGCGCAGCAGCCGCTCAAGCGCGGGCTGCCGCCCGAGGAGCTGCGGATGCGCCTGCGCTTGACCAGCGAGGCCTTCGCGGCGGTCGTCGACGCGGCGGCGGCGGACGGCCGGCTGGCGCGCGACGGCGGGGTGATCCGACTGTCAGAGCACAGCGTCGCGTTCGCGCCGCGTGACCAGGCGGCGGTGGACGCGCTGCTCGGCCGCTTCGACGACGCGCCGTTCGCGCCGCCCTCCTACCGGGACGCGATCGAGGCGGTCGGCGAGCGCGTGCTCGAGGCTCTGATCACCCAGGGGCGGCTGGTGAACGTCGGCGCGGACGTGCTCTTCAGCGCGGCGGCCTTCGATGCGTTGAGCGCGTTCGTCCACGCCCACCTGGCCGAGCAGCCGACGCTGAGCGTGGCGGACCTGCGCGATCGCTTCACGACGAGCCGTAAGTACGCCCTCGCCTTCCTCGAACACCTCGACCGCATCCGCGTCACGCGGCGGGTGGGGGACGCGCGGGTGCTGGTGGGCCAAGGGGCGGGGCGCGCGGGGGAGGGGCGATCCGGGGAGGGGAGATCCGGGGCGGGACGATCCGGGTCGGGACAAACAGAGGCGGAACAAACAGAGGCGACGGGGCACACGGGGGCGGAGACGTGACGGCGGGCCGCGCGGCACCGGGTGCTCCGCTCGTCGTCGTGATCGTCAGCTTCAACACGCGCGACCTGTTGCGTGACTGCCTGCAGTCCCTGTGCGAGGGCGGGCTCGATGGCATCGTGGGACCACACGTGATCGTCGTCGACAACGGCTCGACGGATGGGAGCGCGGACACGGTGCGGGCCGCATTCCCGTGGGCGGAGGTCATCGAGAGCGGCGGCAATCCCGGCTACGCGGCGGCGAACAACCTGGCGCTGCGCGCGGCGGGCTACGCCGCGACGCCGGCGCCGACGGGGCACGTCCTTCTCCTCAACCCGGACACGATCGTCCCGCGCGGCGCGTGCACCGCGCTGATCGGGGCGCTCGAAGCCGAACCGGATCTGGGGGCGGTCGGGCCGAAGCTGCTGCTGGGCGATGGTTCGCTGGACCGGGCGTGCCGGCGCGGGTTCCCGACGCCGGCCGTGTCGTTCTATCGCTTCAGCGGGCTGGCCAGGCTCTTTCCCAGAAGCCCGCGATTCGGGCGCTACAACATGACGTTTCTCGATCCGGATCAGCCGGCGGACGTCGACAGCGTTGTCGGGGCGTGCATGTTGGTTCGCGGCGCGGCCATCGAGGAGATCGGGCTGCTGGACGAGCGCTTCTGGATGTACGGCGAGGACATCGATTGGGCGCTGCGGCTCAAGCGAGCGGGCTGGCGCGTCGGCTATCGCCCCGCGGTGATCGTGCACCACGTGAAGCGCGCCGCCAGCCGCCACAGCCCGCGGGCGCGTTTTGAGTTTACGCGGGCGATGTGGCTATTCTACGACAAGCACTACCGCGCCACCGCCGCATGGTGGGTGGACATCGCGGTGCGCGTCGGGCTGGCGGTGCGCGGCGGGCCGCGGCTGGCGCGCGAAGTGTGGTCGGCGCGCGGGCCGAGGGGCGCGTCGGCGGCGCCGCCGCGGACGGAGTCGGTGCGGACGGAGTCGGTGCGGACGGAACACGCTCGGACCGAGCCGGCTGAGCGCCTGCGCCCCTCGATCCGGCCGCCCGACGGCGGAGGCGCACGATGAACCGCGCGCGCGGCACGCTAGAGCGGATCAGCTGCGTCGCGATCGACCTGGCGGCGTTCGGGCTCGGCCTTCGGCTGGCGTACGTGCTGGCCATCCGCACGCCGCTCGGCGAATCGATGGGCCTCGTGCCGCCGCCGTTCGAGACCCTCGGCGTGTATGTCGTGCTGCAGCTCGTGTTCCTGAACCTGGTGTTCTTCCTCCAAAAGCTGTACCACCAGCCGCACGGGGTGTCACGGTTCGACCTGTTCGGCCGGCTGCTCCGGGCGGTGACCCTGGGCATGATCGTGACGTTCGCGGCGTTCAACTTCCTGGTGGGGTCCGTTTCGTTTCCGCGCTGGATGCTCAACGTGCTGCTCGTGTACAACGGCTTCACGACGTTGGTGTGCGTCACGCTCGGGCGGCTCCTCCACCGCTTCCTGTGGGGGCTGCTCCGACGCCACGGGGTCGGCGCGGTGCGGTTGCTGGTCGTGGGCGCCGGGCCGGCGGGCCAGGACCTCGTGGCGCGGGTGCATCGGCGGCCGTGGCTCGGCTACGACATCGTCGGCCTCGTGGACGACACGCCGGGGCGGACGCGGGCGCGTGGCGTGCCGGTGCTCGGGACGACGGAGCAGCTGTCGGAGATCGTCCGAACGCACCGCATCGAGGAGGTGTTGATCGCACTGCCCGAGGCCAGCCGGTCCGAGCTGACCGAGCTGATCAACCGCTGCGACCGCGACGGCACCTCGATCAAGATCCTGCCGGACGTGTTCAACATGTTGGCGAACGAGGTTCAGATCAGCGACCTCGACGGCCTGCCGTTGCTTGCGGTGCGCGACGTGGCGCTGCGCGGCTGGCGCCGGACGCTGAAGCGCGGACTGGACATCGCGCTCAGCTTCACCGCGCTTGTGGCGCTATCGCCCGTGATCCTGTTGTTGGCGATCCTGGTCAAGCTCGAGAGCCGCGGACCGGCGTTCTTCGTGCAAGAGCGGATGGGGCTGGACATGCGTCCGTTCCCGATCCTGAAGATCCGGTCGATGCGCCCCGACGCGGAGGCGGCCACCGGCGCCGTCTGGGCCCGCCGCGGCGACCCGCGCGTGACGCGCCTCGGGCGCTTCATCCGCCGCACGAACCTGGACGAGCTGCCGCAGCTGATCAACGTGATCCTCGGCCACATGAGCATCGTCGGCCCTCGCCCCGAGCGGCCCGAGTTCGTGTCCGACTTCCGCCGCCGCATCCCGCGCTACGCCGAACGGCACCGCGAGCGCGGCGGGATGACGGGCTGGGCGCAGGTGAACGGGCTGCGCGGCGACACCTCGATCGAAGAGCGGACGAAATATGACCTGTACTATATTGAGAACTGGTCCATCTTGTTGGATCTGAAGATCATCGCCCGGACCGTGGTGTTGGGGTTCAAGGATCCGAACGCCTATTGATCACCCGTCGTCTGCGAAGCGTTTCGAACGCGCTGATCGGGGACGCCAGCCAGAACATGCTGGCCGCGTAGCCGTCGCGCACGGGGAAACCTTCCGACGCCAAGCGGCCACCGGGCTTGTACGGTTGGGATGACGATTCCCCCATGGTAGCCGTTCAGCGCCGTCCTGCCGGCACGTCCGTCCGTTGACCCGCAGCCCCACCCGTGCCATCCTCAACCCATCGCGCATGACGGTCGCCCGGTCACCCGATGTCCGACCGCGACAACGATCTGGCGCGAAAGAAAGCAGAGGGTCTCCACCCATGAGCGCATCCCCAGCCCTTCCCACCATCACCATGCCGGTCATCGGCATCGTCACGGTCGATGCCGTCCAGAGCACCTTGGCCGTCCGCGGCCCCCGCGCCGCGACATTGCTCGGCATCGAGTGCGGCGCCCGGTCGATCGAAGAGCGCGCCCGGCAGGGCCGGAACCGGGCGGCCGCCGAAGCGCAGGCCGACAAAGTCGCCAAGCCCGCCGACGGCTATTGGGAGTGGCGCTTCATCAACTAGCCACGGATCGTTGCATGCTCCGTCCCAATCATGGGATTCGAACGGGGGATCGAAGCGGCGCGACATGATCGCCGACCGCTCCATGATGCGATCGCGGTGTGCCGCATGGGGATCGCCGACTTGCACCCCCCTGCTATTCTTGGGCCATGTCAGCCTCTACACCCCGGCTCGTCGTAACCACCGATCGTTCCGCCATCGTCAGCGACTACCATCAGATGGTGGCCAGCAGCCGCACGCCGAGCGTCTTCGAGGACGCTACTCGGCGCGACGGCGTGCCGCGACATGTAGCGCTGGAGATGGGTCGGCAGATCGCGATCGTCGGCGTCGGGAACGGCGAACATCGGCTGGGCAACGGATGGTGGATGACGGTGGACGACGAGCGGGTCGACCTGCGGCTTGGGCGCGGCGAGCCCGCTTAGCCGCCGTTAGGATCGCCCGCGACCATCCCGTTGCCTTCCGGAGCGTGATCGAGCGCTGATGACCACCGTGCAATCATCAATTCATTCGTCCTCGATTCGCTATTCAGATAGTCACAGTTTATCGATTGTGCGCCCAGACGAAACGAGAAACAGCAGTCGTTCGCGCCCTCGGATTGCGGGATTGGAGCGACGTCGATGCGTAAGTGGCGTTATTTGATTCCTGACTGCATGCCGTGAAGTTGGCATGCATGCGCTCGGCTGAGTATAATTTCGGGCAGTGCTTTGACATACCTTTCAAACGGAGGAACCCATGCTAGTAAAGCTCACGCGTGAGCAGTTGGCGGCACGACCTGACTATGTGATGGTGCTGCAGAGCCTTCCGATCGGTGCGGGCGGAATGGCCACCACCGAGGATGAGGGCACGAGCAAGATCACGATCAAGAACCGCCTTTCTACCGCGGCCGAAGCGGCGGGCGTCCAGGTCAAGTTCCACCGTTCGGACGCCCAAACCGTCATCTTCGAGGTGACGGGCCGCGAGAGCGACCCATCCCCCGCGCCGGGAAGCGGCCCCAAGCGCCGTGGCCGCAAGCCCAAGTCGGCTGCCTGATCCGGCTCTCCGAAACACAACCGAGGGCACGCGCAATCCCCCAGGGCGGGTGAACGAACGAGCGGGGTACCAACCCGTGTTCATCGCCCCGGGGCTGGTTTGCGCGTGCCCTCGAATTTGTCGGATCGCGCGGCGCCGATGGTTGGTTATGGATGACCTTGGGCATCGCCTGACGCGACATCGCGCCGTCCGATCCCCGCCGCCCGTGCGGCATCCGACCAGCCCGCTTCATCGAGAAACATCCACATCGATGGCCAGCCGGGCGGCGCGTCTTGCTTCTCCGACCATACGAGATACGGCACAAGGACGGATCGCGCCGTCTCCAATTCGAGCGCCAGCAGCGCGCTCGTCACGCCGCCCGCCGCCAAGAACCCGGACTCGCCGTAGGCGCGACGCATCGCCGCTCGATCGTATTCGACCGCCCGGTGCTCCACGGCCCAGCCCTCTGCCCCGCGCGGCGCTCCGCCAGGCGGGGCGCCGTCCTGGCCCTCCAACACAACGTACTGCGCCCGCGGATCCCCGTTGAACGGCAGCCCGACGGAGCCGGTGTTGACGACGAGCCAGCGACCGATCCGCCGCACCAGCGGACGATGGGTGTGCGCGCACACCAGAACGGGCTCGCGGACGTCGGCGACGATGCGCCCGAGGTCCGCGTCGCTGGTCCACGGGCCAACGCCCTCGCGGTTCGAGGCCGGCGTGCCGTGGACGACGCGCACCTCCATGCTGCGCGCGGCGACGACGGACGGCGGCAGCGAGGCCAGGAACGCCGCGTCGTCCGCGGACAGCTCCTCGGCCATCCAGCGCGCGCCCGCCCAGGCCGGATCGCCGCGCCAGCCGGTCGGGGCGCGGCCGGCGCGCAGATCGAGCAGGTAGTCCTCGTGGTTGCCCCGCACACACGCCCAGCCGAGCGCGACGATGCGGCGCACGACGGCGCTCCCGAGCGGCCCGCGCCCGACCAGATCGCCGGCCACGATCACCTCGTCGACGGCTTGTGAAGCGATGTCGGCGATGACGGCGTCGAGCGCCGGCAGGTTCGCGTGGATGTCGGCCAGGACCGCGATGCGTGGCATGGCGGGACTTTAGCGCGGCCGTCCG
>JBDTSC010000052.1:0-13990 GCA_039931375.1 Ardenticatenales bacterium | reverse complement strand
CCCCATAAACGCCCTTACTCCCCCGGCACCGCCACGAAGTCCAACCCGATCAACACGTCATCCTCTGTCGCCAGCATCGGGATCTCGATCGGCCCGATGCCGTAGTCCGACATCTTGACCTTGGTGGTCGCGCTGCCGCTGAGCGTGTCAGCCGAGAGCGTCGAGGTGACGGCCCACGTGACGGGCTTCGTGACGTCCTTGACCGTCAGGTCGCCGCTGATCGTGAACGTCAGCGGCGTGTCCATCTTGGGGTCGGCGGGAAAGCCGTCGATCGAACGGGTGACGAAGCGCGCGTTCGGGAACTGGCTGCTCGCCAGGGCCTGCCGGCGGATGAAGTTGTCGCGCTTTTGCTTGTCGCTGGCCAGCTGGCTGATGTCGACGACGATCTCGCCCATCTGGCTGGCGGTCGGGTTGGCCGTGTCGACGCGGATCTCGCCGGCGACGCCCTTCGTCCGCCCGACGGCGACGACGAAGCGGTTGCCGTCGAAGAACGTCTCGCCGACCTCGTAGTGGGCCTCGGAGCGAGTCGGGTCGAGGCGGTAGATGCGGGCCGTGCCTGAGGCGACGGCTGGCACCGGGGCGTCGCTCGCGGCGTCCGGCGCCGCCGCGGTCGCTGGAACCGCCGCATCGCCGCCCGTCGCGGCGGCGTCTTGGGGCGCGGCCAGCGTAGGCGCCGTCGGTGCGCCGGTGCCGACGTCGACCGGCGCCCAGATCGTGACGTTCAACACAAGGTACGTTAGCCCGGCAAGGGCCACGAGCACGGCGCCGATCAGTCCGATGCGTCGCGCGGTCATGGGTACTCTCCTGCGATGTGGGGGGCGGGCGAACGGCCATGGTAGCATACGAAGTGCTCCGCCACGCCCCGGCAACGGTTCGCGCGACGGCGCGAACGAATGCGTCGCCGAACCGACATCTTGTGGTGTCGGAGCGACTTGTGGCCCCGTATCCGGTGTGATCGGTGTGCCGACCTTTAAGATATCTTCACAGAATCCTTGGTATTCTCGGCCCCGCCTCCTACAATTCGCCCCGCCCATACGCGGCATCGCGCTCGCGCCCGCCGGTTCAACCCGCGTCGTCCCGCCGCCCTCGCATGCGCCGTCCCCGAGTGTGTTGGAGGAGACCCCCATGACCGTGGCTCCACCCCCGCCCGCCACCGCTCCGCTCGACCACGCCGACCCGGCACTGCCGCGGTCGGCGCTGTCGTTGGCGCCCAATCCCGTTCTCGTCGAGGCCTTGGCCGCCTCGCGCGATATGCGGGCCATCCAACGTCTCGCGGACGCCGGCCCCGCCCACGACGAACGGCCGGGCGATGACTCGGCCGCGACTTCGGCCGCGGCGGACGCCGCGCCGAGCATGCACAGCCGCCCCTCCGCCCGCCGGACCGGGCTGGGCGACCCGTCGGCCGACGGCGCCGCGCGCGGCGCCTTCCATCGCTACCACATCGCCACCCGCCCCTCGCCCGATCTGGCGGACCTCCCGTCGCGGTTCCTGGTCAAGGTCAGCCGCCCAGGCCTGGCCAAGCTGTTGATCACCGAGGCGATCCAGTACTGGGGGCATTGGGAGACCGTGCTCAGCCGGCCGTGCGTGTACGGCGTGTTCAGCGGCCCGGTGGGCGGGTTCGCGCCGCGGCCCAACCTGTGCGTCGGCTGCCTGCGCTGCACGATCCAGCATCCGAGCGTCGTGCGGATCGAGCGCAACCCGGCCTGGGACGGCTGGGGCGACAGCTTCTTCACGCCCAAGATGGTCGAGACCGTCCTCACCGAGGCCGCCACCGGCGCCGTGCCGGTCAAGGGCCAGGGCTACCGCGGCCGCTTCGGCGGCCAGGGGTGGGACGCGGTCTGGACGGACATGAGCGAGATCGTGCGGCCGACGCGCGACGGGATCCATGGCCGCGAGATGATCTCGACGGCCGTCGACATCGGCGGCAAGCCGATGTACCTCACGTTCGACGCCGCCGGCGCCGTCGCCGGCCCGGCCCCGCGCACGACCTCCCTCCCGCTGCCGGCGCTGTTCGACGCGCCGCCGGACGCGCTGCTGGGGGATCCGCGCGTCGTCGCCCTCTGGACCGCGGCCGCGCGCGCCCTCGGCACGCTGGCGGTCCTGCCGCTGCGCGTCGTCGAGCGGGATCGCCTGGCGGGCGACGCGATCGCCGTCCGGCTCGTCGGCCGCGACGACGCGTCCGCGTTGGCCGGACTGGGGTTCGAGCCGCGCCTGGTCGAGGTGGACGACGCCGCGCTCGCGCCGGCCGTGGCCGAGTACGCGCCGCGGGCGGTGACGGCGCTGCGCCTGCCGGCCGCCGCGGGCTGGTGGACGGCGGTCGAGCGCGGCTACGACCATGGCATCCGGGTGTTCCACCTGTGCTGCGACTATCACGGCCGCGGCGTCGACGCCACCGGCCGACAGTCCTTCGTGCGGGACATCCTCATCGACGCCCATCACGCCCTCGTGGAGCGCGGGATCCGTGACGAGGTCACGCTGATCGCTTCCGGCGGCATCGTCATGGCCGAGCACCTGCCCAAAGCGATCATCTGCGGCGCCGACGCCGTCGCCCTGGACACGCCGCTGGTCGCGGCCCTGCAGGCGCGCCCGCTTGGCGAGGGCACCGCGAGCGACACGGCCCGCTACGTCCTGCCCAACGGCCTCGATCCCGCCTGGGGTACGCAGCGCCTGATCAACCTGTGCGGCGCGTGGCGCGACCAGCTCCTCGAGATCATGGGGGCGATGGGCCTGCGCGAGGTCCGCCGCCTGCGCGGCGAGCTCGGCCGCGCGATGTTCCAACCGGAGCTCGAGCACGAAGCGTTCGGAGGGATCGATGGCTTTGAAGGCTGAACCGACGCCGACGCTGATCGGCAAGGTGACCCACTACCTGCACGACGGCTTCCACGCCCGCAGTCACGGCCTGTACGAGGCGCCGCCGGCCCTCGGCGACGCGCGCTGGACGGCCGACCTGCTGATGGCCGGCTGGTACCAGGCCGAACACGGCCGCCCGCCGGCTCATCTCGAACACCGCATCGGCGCGTCGGGCGGCGGCTTCGATCGCCTGGCGTTTCGCTTCGAGGACGGTCCGGGCGCCGATGCCTCCGCCGCCGCGGCGGACGAGGACGCGCTGGCCGCGATCGACACGACGATCCCGCTGAACCGGCGGGACGGCGGGCGGCAGATCGTCCTCACCGCCCCGTGGTACGGCGGCGGGATGAGCTTCGGCTCCGTCAGCGAGAACGTCATGGTCTCGCGCGCCCGCGCGGCGGCCGCATGGGGAACGCTCACGTGCACCGGTGAGGGCGGCTATCCGCCGGGGCTCGTGCCGTTCAAAGAGAACGTGATCACGCAGGTCGCCACGGGCCTGTTCGGCGTGCGCGAGGAGACGATCCAGCACGCGCCCGTCATCGAGCTCAAGTACGCCCAGGGCGCCAAGCCGGGCCTCGGTGGGCACCTTTTGGGCGACAAGTCGACGACCGCGGTGGCGAACATCCGCGAGAGCGTGCCGTGGGTGTCGCTGTTCAGCCCGTTCCCGTTCCACTCGGTGTATTCGGTGGAGGACCACAAGAAGCACATCGACTGGCTGCGCACCGTCAACCCGACGGCGCTGATCTCGGTGAAGGTCAGCACGCCGGCGGACGTGGACATGGTGGCCGTTGGGTCGTACTACGCCGGGGCGCACATCATCCACCTGGACGGCAGCTACGGCGGGACGGGCGCTGCGCCCGAGATCGCCAAGAAGAACATCGCGATGCCGATCGAGTTCGCCGTGCCCAAGGTGCACCGCCACCTGGAGGCCGAGGGCATCCGCGATCAGGTGACGCTCATCGCCTCGGGCGGCGTGCGCACGGCGTACGACATCGCCAAGGCGATCGCGCTGGGCGCGGACGGCTGCGTGATCGGCACGGCGGAGCTCGTGGCGATGGGCTGCACGCGCTGCTCGAACTGCGAGCGCGGCCGCGGCTGCACGTACGGCCTGACAACCACCGACCCCGAGCTGCAGGCGTTCGTCCAGCCGGACTGGGGCGCGATGCGGCTCCTCAACCTGTACGAGAGCCTCCAATGGCAGCTGCGCGACATCCTCCACCGCCTCGGCATGCAGAGCGTGCGCGAGCTGCGCGGCCGCCGCGATGCCCTGCGCTACATCGCCGAGCGCGGAGGTGCGATGTGATGTCCCCCCAAGATGCCTTCATCGCCCGCGTCACCGCCCTGCGCAACGCCCGCCCGCAGGCCGCGCCCGACCGCGAGTCGGCGGCCGAGGGCGGCTGCGGCGTCATCGGCCTGGCCTCGACGGTGCCGATCGCGGGGCGCCACCTCGTGACGCCGCTGGCGCAGATGCGCAACCGCGGCAACGGCAAGGGCGGCGGCATCGCGGCCGTCGGGCTGGACCCGACGGCGATGGGCGTGTCGGCCGAGATGTTGGCCGACGACTACCTGCTGGCCGTCGCCTACGTCGACCCCTCGGTCCGGGACGAGGTCGAGCGGACGTGGCTGCACGCGGCGTATTGCGTCGACCACGTCTGGGACGTGCCGCGCATGGCCGATTGGCGCGAGCTGCCGGGCGTCGAGGTCGCGCCGCCGGAGGTGGTCGTCTACTTCGTCCGGCCCCGCTCGGATCGCCTGGCGGCGTTCTGGGCGCAGTTCGCGCCGCAGAGCGGCCTCGGCCCGCACGCCAAGCGTGTCGAGGACGAGTACGTGCACCAGACGAACCACCGCTTCAACGTCGACTACTACGCCGGCGCGAACGGGACGCGGGCGTTCGTGCTGAGCCAGGGCAAGGACCTGCTGGTCCTCAAGATGGTCGGCTACGCCGAGGACGTCATCCGCTACTACCGCCTGGACGAGTTCACGGCGCACGTCTGGATCGGCCACCACCGCTACCCGACCAAGGGCCGCGTCTGGCATCCCGGCGGCGCGCACCCGTTTGTCGGCCTGAACGAGGCGCTGGTGCACAACGGTGACTTCGCGAACTACCAGGCGATGTGCGACTACCTGGCCCAGCGCGGCCTGAAGCCCCTATTCCAGACGGACACCGAGGTGGCGGCGCAGGTATACGACCTTCACCGCCGCACATATGGCTACCCGCTCGAGTACGTCATCGAGTCGCTGGCGCCGACCACCGAGCGCGATTTCGTGCAGCTGCCGGCCGACAAGCAGGCCGCATACGCCGCGATCCAGGCCACCCACATCCACGGCTCGCCGGACGGCCCGTGGTTCTTCATCATCGCCGAGAGCCTGCGCGAAGCGTGGCGCCTGATCGGCATCACGGACACCAGCATGCTCCGGCCGCAGGTCTTCGCCCTACAGGAAGGTCCGACGCACCAGATCGCCTTCGCGGCCTCGGAAAAGCAGGTCATCGACGCCGTCCTGGACGATCTGTCCGCTGCCGACGACCGCTTCTGGGGCCGCGCCGATCGCTACTGGGCCGCCCGCGGCGGCAGCCATACGGACGGCGGCGCGTTCGTCTTCGAGGTCACGCGCGACGCGTCGGGCGGCAAGGCGCTGCGCTGCACGGATAAGTTCGGCCGCGCCGTGACGCTGGCGGACGTTGGGATCGGTGTCGACGAGGCTGCCGTCGAAGGCGTCCTCGTCGACATCAGTGCGGTCGCGGGGGTTCTCGTCGAACGCGACCAGCACGGCGGAGCGAACGGGCACGCGAACGGCCTTGCCAATGGCCACGCGAATGGCGCCTCCAACGGCCACTCGAACGGTCACTCGAACGGTTTTGCCATGGAGACGACAAACGGGACGACAAACGGGACGACGAACGGGCAGTCGAACGGCCGCGCATCGGATCCCGCCGACCCCCGCACCCTCGTCGCCACCTGGACCCCCGCCGGCGCCGACGCCTACCTGGACGCCCTCGTCGCGGCCGCGTCCCCGGCCGATCCGACGGCGCGAACGGCGGTCTTCGCCGCCCTGGACGCCCTGTTCGACGGCCCGTACGACCCCGGCGCGCTCCGCGCGAGCCGCCTTCTCGCACGGCTGGACGACACCCTGGCACGGGTCGTTGAGGCGATCGCGTCGGCGCACTGCGCGGGCTACCGCGTGTGGGCGGGGCCGGGCGACGATGCGCGCCCGGGCGACGATGCGCGGCCCGCGCCGAACGAATCGATCGATCGGCCGACGTTGATCATCGACGCGGCCGGCCTGCACCTCGACGTCGAGGGCCCGGCGTCCGTGGCGCGGGTGCTGGTCGAGCGGGCGGCGCTCGGCTGGCGGCGCTTCGTCGTCGTCGGCTGCAGCGGCCATCGGTTCATCGGGGCCGGGTTCGGCGCCGAGAGCGGCGATGTCCGCATCGACGTCTACGGCGCGAGCGGCGACTATCTGGCGTCCGGCATCGACGGGGCGACGATCGTCGTGCACGGATCGGCGCAGGACCAGCTGGCGCAGATCATGAAGCGCGGCACGTTGGTGGTCCACGGCGACGTCGGCCAGGCGTTCATGTACGGCGCCAAGGGCGGCCACGCCTTCGTGCGCGGCGACGCGGCCGGTCGGCCGTTGATCAACGCCGTCGGCCGACCGCGGGTGGTCATCAACGGCACGTGCCTGGACTACCTGGCGGAGTCGTTCATGGCCGGCGACCCCTTGCGCGACGGCGGCTTCGTGGTCCTGAACGGCTTGCGGTCGGACGGCCGCGGCCGCTGGACCGAGCTGGAGACGCCGTACGGCGGCGGCAACCTGTTCAGCCTGGCCTCGGGCGGTGCGATCTACGTCCGCGACCCGCACGGCCGCGTGACCGACGATCAGCTGAACGGCGGCGCCTTCCAGCCGTTCACGGCCGCCGACTGGGCCGTCGTCGAGCCGATGCTGCGGCGGAACGAGGCGCTGTTCGGCCTCGGGGTCGATCGGCTGCTGACGCACGCCGGAATGGTCCAGCCGCCCGAATCCGTGTACCGTAAGATCGCTCCGGGACAGGTCAAGGCGCTGCAGGCCGAAGAGGCATGGGTGGCGCACGCCGGCCACTAGGCCGGCCGACGTCCAAGCTCCGCCGTCCGCCCGACGCCCCATCGTCGCCCCGCCGATTCTTTCCAGCAGGAGGCTCTCTTTGCGTACCAATGCCTTGGCGCTCGCCGCCATCGCTCTCGGCTTCGCGCTCGCCGCGTGCGGCGCGCCCGAGGCGCCCGAGTCGGCGCCCGCCCAGCCGCCGCCGGCCGCGCCCATCGACGCCGCCGCGCCGGGCCAACCGCCCGCCGTGTTGCCGAACGCGGCCGCTCCGGTCGCGCCCTCGAACGGCATGACGACGACCGGCGTGACCGCCATGAACGGCTTCTCCGGCACGATGCCGATGGCCGGCGCGATGATGACGGCGACGGACGGCATGACGTCGCCGATGCGCGCCGCGACCGGTCCGACGGAACTGTTGGGCACGACGTGGCAGTGGATGGGCACGACGATGCGTGGCGGCGGACAGGTCGCGCCGGACGACCCGACCCACTACACCCTGGCCTTCGCCGAGGACGGCTCGGTCGCGGTGACGGCCGATTGCAATGCGGGTACCGGTCATTACACCGCCGGCGATCCGTCGATGTCGATGGACACTGCGTCGCTGCCCAAGACCCCGTGCGCGGCGGGCTCGAGCAGCACCACGTTCATCGACGACCTCGCGGCGGTGAACAGCATGGTCACGGCCAAGCGGGGCATGCTGATGCTGACGTTCACCCGCCCCGACGGCACGTTCGGCGGGATGCGCTTCGAGCCGTCCGCCGCACCGTAACCCGCCGGACCACAAGGCCCAGCGCTAGGCGATTGCTCGTGGTCGCCGCAGTCCACGTCGACGCACAACAAACAGCCGCCCCCGCACGTGAATCGTGCGAGGGCGGCTGTTTGTGCGAGGCCGGGGGCGGCCTCACGACGTAGGGCTCCTGACGACGGCCACCATGCAATGCTCGATGGCGGTGCGCGATGGAAGCGATTGGGAGAAGAGCGACACGATGCGGTGACAGCGGGCGACGATGCAGGTGTGGGCTACGGCGCGGTCGGCCGGTCGCCAGGAGCTGCGGAACAGTGTATCCGGCGAGCGTTGCACGAACGTTGCGCGGTCACGGCAACGGGCAGTCGGGCCAGCTGGGCCGGTCGCACGTGTTGATCCACATCGGGCGGCGGCCGGCCAGGTATGCCGCCCAGTTGCAGTGCGCCTCAAAGGCGGCGTCCGGCCCGAGCACGATCACGGTGCAGCTGTCCGGCACTTCGATGGCGGTGCAGCAGCCCCAGCCGACGCGGTAGAGCCCGTCCACGCCGCGGCCCGCCGCCCACGGCCTGGCCAGCGACGCCGCCGCGTCGGGCTTGATCGAGAAGCCCGCGCCGTTCGGGTCGTCGAACGCCCAGGCGAGGACGCCCGGCCCACGCGCCGTGCGCACGTTGGTGTCGACGCCGAGGCCCGGCCTGACAAGGCCGGCGGCGAAGTCGGTGGGTACGGCGAGATCCCCGGCGACGCCGGCGTCGCCGGCGTCGCCCGCGCGGCTCCGGTCCGCCCCTGAATCGGCGACGTCCGCCGGGTCGCCGCGCTCCAACCCTCCGCCGCGCGCTCCACCGAGCGTCTCCGACCGCCGTCGGGCCCCCGCCCCGTACACCGTCACCGCCCGCGTGTCCCGCACGGCGTCGAGGTCGATGACGAAGTGGTCCGGTCCGGCATCGAGGTACGCGGGGTCGGACGCATCCACGACGTCGAACATCCGGCGGATGCCGACGATGTCGGCGGTGAAGACGGACCGCGGCGGCGCGGCGACGGCATCGCCATCGTCCGCCACCTCGACCAGGCTGGAGTCGCCCAGCGGCCCCGGTCGGATCGGCGGCTGCTCGAGCCATCCCGGGCGGTCGATCGTCACGCGCGCCGTTCGCGCACCGCCGTCGAAGCGGGCCTCGCCGCGCGCGACGCGGAACGTGAATGACGCCGGGACGTCCTGGACCCATCGGACGTGCTGGGCGGGCAGCACGTGCCCGACGGCCACCGCTTGGGCGATGGGCGGCTCGGCGGCCGCGCGGGCCGCCGGCGCGAGCGGCGCCGTGCCGGGCGGCGCGCCGCCGGCGGCGATCGCCCGGTAGGGTGCACCGGCGGCCCAGAGCCAGCCAAAGGCCGCGACGACGGCGACGGCGAGGGTGAGCGGGGCGAGGGATCGGGGTACGTGCATCGGGCTGCCTTTCGGACGCTTCGACGGATGTGCGACGCGGCCAGCGTACGCGGCAGGCGTTGCACGGGCGTCCCACGGCGTCGTACTATCCTCCGTGCCGGTCCGATGTACCGTTCGCCCGCCGCACGGCGCCACCGCCGTCAGCACCGTCAGCACCGTCAGCACCGTTCAATCGCCGTTCAGCTGCCGTTCAGCCGCGCCGTACGGCGCCGCCGCCGCGAGGAGCAAGAGCCGTGAGGAGAGCCACCATGCCGATCCGCCGTACCCCCGTTCGAACCACCCGCGCAGCCCGTCGCATCGTCCTGTTGCTGGCGGTGGTGCTCGTCGGCCGCGGCATCGCCATGGGGCGATCGACCCAACCGCGGGTGATCGCGCAGACCGAACCGATCGTCGAGCGCGTGGCGTCCGGCACGGACTACACGCTGCGCGAGGTCGAGTTCGTCGACCCGCTACACGGCTTCGCGACGGGCGGCAACGGGAACCAGAACCAGTTCGTCGTCGTCGTCCGGACGCGCGACGGCGGGCAGACGTGGCAGGACATCACGCCGCCGGACACGAAGACGTTCAACGCCCAGTCGTTCGTCGATCCGAACCATGGCTGGGTCGTCGGCGTGAACGGCCAGCTGTACCGGACCGTCGATGGCGGCGACAGCTGGCAGGGCCTCGATCCCGGCCCGGGCGCCGGCAAGCGCCTGCTGCGGGTCGAGTTCCACGACGCGCACCTCGGGTGGATCGCGGTAGCGGGCGAGCGCTGGATCCTCAAGACGACGGATGGCGGTGATCATTGGCGGCAGGTGGAGGTCAACTTCAAGGACGGCATCACCGACTTGCAGTTCATCGACGCGAACGTCGGCTACGGCACGGGCACCGACGGGGTCCTACTGACGACCACGGACGGCGGCGAGACGTGGTCGAACATCGGCTTCGGTAATCCGGCCAAAATGGTGTCCGTCTGGTTCGCCGACCGCCAGCACGGCTGGGTGGCCGCCAGCGAGATCCGCGCCACGTCGGACGGCGGCGCCGCGTGGCGCAGCCAGGGCAAACCGCCCAAGTCGATCAACGACCTCGTCTTTCTCGATGCCCGCGAGGGGTGGGCCGCCGGCGACGAGGGCGTCCTCATGCACACGACCGACGGCGGCGACACGTGGCAGCGCGTCGGCGAGGGCGTGACGCGCGACGCGCTGCTGGGCGTCGGGATCGCGCGGCCGGGCGTCGTGTACGCCGTCGGCACGCACGGCGCGATCGTGCGCTTCACGGACCCCGGCCGCCTCGCGTCGCCAACCCCGACCGCCAGCGCGACGCGCACCGCGACCACCACCCCGACGCCGGCGCCCACGGCGACGCCGTCCGGCCCGTGGCTGAGCCTCGGCCGCGATGCGCGCGTCCCGTTTTACGTGAACGCCCGCGGCGGCACGACGGTGCAGGTGACGTACGGCAACCAGCCGGGCGGCGGCACGCTGACCGGCGCCGTGACGGGCGCGGCCGTCTTCGACGACGGCACGGACGCGTTGTCTGCGCCGGCCACGATCTCGGGCGGGGCGGGGCGCATGAGCGTCGTGCTCCGGGCTGGTCCGACCGGCGCGGTCGGCGACTCGTTCACGCTGTCGCTCGAGCTGGGCGGCGCGCAGGGCTCGGCGGTCGGGCGGCTCGGCGCGTTCGTGGAACTGCCGTTGCTGCGCAAGGTGAAGTAGGGGCTGGCGGGAGGGGACGAGTGCCAAGTCAGCTTGTTGCTGGCGGGTGATTCGTCAGGGCCGAGCTGGGGCTCGGCGGTCCCAGAGGAACCGGTTGTTGTCATACCTATCCGACGCACTTCGACCGTATGATGCCCTTGTAGGGGCACCCCCCCGTGGGTGCCCTCGTGGGTCGCGCAATGGACGAGGGCACCCACGGGGGGGTGCCCCTACCTTCGAACCGCGCGGTTGCCAACACGGCCGCAACACGGTGGATTGGTGGTAGGCCGCATTGGCATCACCAGCGGATCGAAACGAAATGGGGGGCGAGCCTTGCGACCCGCCCCCCATCTTGTTGCCAACACCAATGGTCCAGTGCCAAACCAATGGTCCAATGCCAAACCAATGGTCCAAAGCCAAGTGGCCGTCGTGCTGAACGTCTAGACGTCGCTGCCGTTCGGGACGAAGCGCGTGTCGGTGTTCCCCTTCGTGCCCGCGGCATCCGGCGCCGCATCGGGCATGCCGCCGCGCCCGCGGCGCATCCCGCGGCCGAAGCCGCGCCCGCCCTCGAAGCGGCTCTTGGCCGCCTTCAGCGCGTCCGCCTGCGCCTGCGTGATCACGCCGTCCGTCACGGCCTTGGCGATCGCCTTGTCGGTGGCCGCCTGCAGCTGGCTGCGGAACGTCGCGGCGTTGAGCTTGTGCGCGGTCAGGAGGTCGCGCAGCGAGGTGTTCGCGTCGCGCGCGGCCTTGAGGTCCGCGGCCGAGATGCCCAGCGCCTCCGCCAGCACTGCGTCGCGGTCGATGGCGTTCGCCAGCTTGGCGCCGGCGAGGGCGAGATCGGCCTTGTCCTGCGTCAGGGTGCCGGCCTTGACCGCCGCGGCCAAGCCCTTCTCGAGGGCCCGCAGGCGCGCGGCCTGCAGGTCGGCGACGCTGACGCCCAGCTCCTGGGCCAGCATCGCGCCGCGGTCGCCGTTGTCACGGCCGAGGCCGAGCCCGTGGCCGCCCGGTCCGCCCAGGCCGGCGCCGCCCATGCCCGGCCCGCCGAAGCCGTCCAGCCCGCCGCGCCCGTGGGCGAGCGCCGTCGATGCCACGGCGATGGTGCCGAACACGGCCAGTGCCGCGGCGGCGAGGGAGAATGTGGTCCTGCGATTCATCGGGGGGATCCTCTCATGTGTCGACGCCGGGTGGTTTGGGGGCCGCCCTTCGTCAGTGGATGGCGATCAGTATGGCCCTCCGATATGAGCGGCACCTTGGTCCCGTGCAAATGAAGTGTAGCCAGTCGATGATGCGCGTTTACATTCGCCGCGGCGCGCACGCCCTGGTCCGAGAGCCACGCTCGGCGACTGTCCTATAATGCCCCGCGCGGAGGGGCGGTCACCGGTCCGGATCGACGACGGGTCCGACGGCCTGGCGGCCGGCGGGGTCGACATCCGGCGAGCGATGGGGGCGGAGCGATGGCGTGGATGAACGAGGGCGCGCGGCGGCGATCGGCGGACCGCGGCGCCCGGCGGGTGCGGCGATGGGCGGCGGGCGCGGCCGCGGTGTTCGTGATCGGCGCGGCGGCCGAGAGGGTCGCGGCGCAGGACGTTCCGTCCAGCGCGCCGGCGCCGGGCCGCATCGTCTACACCCGCCAGGACAAAGACGTGTTCGACATGTTCACGAGCGATCCGGACGGCGCCAACGAGCGGCGGCTGTCCGACATCAACGACTCGGCCGCCGGCGAGGACCAGCCGCGCTGGTCGCCGGACGGACGGCTCGTGGCCTTCTCCAGTTTCCCCAAGAGCCTGACGTCTATCGACATCATCGCCGCCGACGGCGGCCCGGTGCGCACGATCGTGGAGCGCGACGGCACGAGCGGCGATCCGTCGTGGTCGCCGGACGGGCGATGCCTTGTGTACGACGGCGGGCAGGGGACGTCCGAGGACGATCAGAAGCGCCTCGACCTCAAGGTCTGGTGCGACGACGGGTCGGAAAAGGGCGTCTTGCGCCCCTTGACGAACACACCGGACGTGGACGAGCGCGAGCCGGACTGGTCGCCCGACGGCCAGTGGATCGCGTTCGCGGCGCGGAGCAACGGGCCGAATCCGACGGATCGTTGGGGGCTGTGGCGGATTCGGCCGGATGGCACCGGCCGCGAGCGCCTGGTCGATTGGCCTGACACCCACGAGCGGCAGCCGCGCTGGTCGCCAGACGGCGGCAGGCTGGCGTTCGTCTCGAGCCGGCAGCCATTCTCGTTCGGAACGCTGGTTGTGTTCACGCTCTCCGACCAGTCCGCCGAGCGGTACATCGATGGCGCGAGCGACGCCATCTCGTGGTCGCCGGACGGCAGCGAGGTGTTGTTCGCGAACATCTACCGGGCCGGCCTGCGCCCCGCGTCGCTGGCGGCGGCCGCCGCGCCCGCCGCCGCGCTCGGCGCACCGTTCGGAGGCCCGCTTGGCGCACCGCTGGGCGCATCGTTCGTCCGCCGCGCGGCGGCGAGCGGTTCGCAGCGGTCGGGGATCGTCCGTCCCCACGGGGCATCCCAGGCTGGGCCGCAGTACGCCGGTTTGTACCGGGTCGCGCTCGCGGGCCGCCAGATCACGCGCCTCCTCGGCGCCGCCGGCGGCGCCGATGCGCCGAACACGGGCACGAACTTCGAGTTCGGCTACATGCCCGACTGGTCCCCCGGCACCTACACCCCAACCCCGGACGCGACGGACACGCCGACGCCGACCCCGTCGCCAACTGCCTCGTCGACGCCCACCGCCACGTCCACCCTCGAGCCGACGCCCACGCCGCCGCATATTTACCTTCCGGATGTCCGCCGCGAGGCGCCGCCGACGGAGACGGCGACGCCCGAATCGACCGGGACGTCGGAGGCGACACCCGAGGTGACCGCCGAGGCGACGGTCGATGCGACGCCGGTGCCGACCGACGGGCCGACGGCAGCCGCGAGGCGGTAGCAGTTCGATCGGGCGTTCGGCCTTTCGCGGGCAGGGCGATCGTGACTTACAGGGTCTGGTGCGTGGGTGGGGAAGGAAGGGGTGCAGAGCCGCAGGGCCGGGGCGCGGGAGGCGCGGAGCGCCCGAGCTCGTGCAGAGCCGCAGGGCTACGGCGCGGGAGGCGGGGCGCCTGAGCTCGTGCAGAGCCGCAGGGCTACGGCGCGGGAGGCGAGACGCCTGAGTTCGTGCATTAAGCAGGGGCCACCTGGCCCCTGCACCCCGGCCAGGG
>JBDTSC010000051.1:0-14260 GCA_039931375.1 Ardenticatenales bacterium | reverse complement strand
CGGGGGCGAGCTGGTGGTTGATCGGGGAGCGGCTGAGCGCGTGGGGGTTGTTGGGGGGTGGGCTGATCGTCGTGGCGATGGTGGTCGGGGCGTACCTCGATGCGCGGCACGACGATGGACCCGCGGGGACGGTTGCGCTGCCCTAACACGTCGCGACCCACGCCGGGGCGGTCCGCCCGCATCCCGCGAGGTGCGACGATGAGAAGGCAGTGGCAGGCCCTAGTCGTTCAGTCGAAGAGCTAACGGCCGCGCGGCGGCGCGCGTGCGGCGGCCGTCGCGGCGGCATGCCTGGCGGCCGCGGCGATTTGGATCGACGTTGCGACGCCTCAGCGCGCATTCGGTGCGGCATCTTTGTCGACGCGGCGCGGAATCCGGACGGCGTTGCGATCGTCGCCACATTCGGAGCAAACGGCATTGCGCAGGTGGTCCGATGGCGACGCACTTCAGCACGGACGGTCGCTGGATCGTTGTCCAGGGCGACAGCAGCACGGACTCTGGACTGCACATCTTTGGGCTCCCTCCGGGAGCGCGCCGCGAACTGCTGTACATGCCCTACGGCACGACGCTAGGGCCGTGAGGCGTACGGTCAAGCCCGCTGGACTCCCCAACACACGACATGCGATGACATCGTGACAAAAGTCGATGCGAACCTGCGACGGCAGGGACGGCGCGATGACGCCAGTTCGCGCGCAGCAGGGCCGCGAGATGCCGGACGGTGCGATCGCGGTACGGGCACGACGATGCCGCGGCTGCGGTGCGACTGCACAGCCGCTAAATCGGGTCTGCGTAGCGGCTGCCGGGGCGGGCCGTAGCCGCTGCAATGCCGCGGACTTGCGGCTATCGGCCGGCGACGTCGCCGCAGTGCGCCATGCGCCGGCCACTGCAACTTCTTGGCGCCGCGGCGTGTCATCGAAGGACGAGATGACCCAACGCCGTCGCTGCAGAGGTGCCAGGATGCCAACCCGTCAACACCACGTCGCGAGCGTCCTGCTCATCGCCGCCGCAGGTGGAACCGCCCTCATGGGCGCCGTCGCATGGGCCGCGTCAACGCCGCCCGCGGCCACTCACTCGGCCCAGCGTCTCCGCGCGGCCACCAGAGCCGCCGGCATCGTCGCCGCGGCGCCGCTCACGACCTCGACGGCCGTCCTGCCGCCGACGCGTACGCCGCGCCCGACAGGGACGATGCCCGCGACGCCTACGGACTGGCCGGCGGTTGCCCCGACCGCGGACGGGACGCTCATTCCGATCGGTCAGCCCCTCCCGACGCCGGCCCCCGCGGTCGACGCGATCACGGTCGACAACGCGTATGCGCTGCGCGAACTGTATCGGTACGCGCCGTTTCCCGAGTGCATCGACTGCCGCGAGGTGCTGGGTGCCTTCGGGCCGGACGGTCGGGTGGTGTACGACGTCGTCCCCGATATACTCCTTGTTGCGCGATCGCTGTCCGATGGCGCGGAGCTGTGGCGCGCGCGCACCTCGGCCGACGGTCGTTGGGGGAGTGTGGCGGCGAGTCCGGACGGCAAGATCGTGGTGTTTCAGGGCCTTCGTGGGGCCGAGTTTTGGGCCGCCGACACCGGCACGCTGCTGCGTACCGTCGAAGGGTTTGGCGGCGACACGATGTCGTTCGCCGATGAAGGCCGGCAGTTGGCGTTCGCGCTGCATGACGCCTGGGCCACGGTATTGGACGTCGCCAGCGGCACTTCGCTGGCCCAGCGCCGCACCGCGGTGTGGGCTGATCTCTCCGTTCGCCTACGACCCGGCCACGCCGAGGTCAGCGCCGTCCCCTACTACTCGAACGCACTCGTCGGTGTCGACATCCTCACCGGTGTGGAACGCTGGCGCCTGTCGCCACCTGCAGGTGCAGGCTGGCGAACCTCGACCATATCGGCGTGGTCGGCGGACGGGCGCACTGTGGCATGGCGCGTCGATCACGAGGCCGGAAGCATGGATGCCTCGATCTGCCGATCCGATCTCGTCGGGCCGCCGGTCTGCTTCCCGCTGGCCGTGTACGGCGGGATTCCGCACCCCTGGGGGCTATCGGTTGCCAATTCCGGCCGCGTTGTCGTCGCCGGCGAGCGCCACTCCCATCCCTTCGTCTGCGAGCGGCTCGGTGTCGATGTGATGGACGTCGATGGCACGGTGCGGACGGTTTTCGAGGCGCCGCAGCGTGCCCTTGGTTCGCTCGCCATCAGCCCGGACGGCGAACTCGTCGCGATCTCCAGCTGGCCATGTGACGGTTCACCGTCGTCCATCGGCGATACGGTGGTGGCCGCGCTGGCAACGGGCCGCATCCTCGCGCACCTGCCCCGCGCGGCCGAACCGTCATTCTCGCCGGACGGTGGCCGGCTTGTGGTCACCGAGCCGGTTGCCGTCGGGCGCGACTGGCGGTGGGACATGCGGGTGTACGGCATCGACGTGCGCGGCGCGGTGGGGCGGCGGGCGTTCCTGCCGGTTGCGTGGGCGGGGTGGTGATCGCTTGGACCGTCCAAATGGGTGCTGGGAAGAACACTGAGGAGTCGTTCGACACCAGGTAGGTCCAGTCGGCGCCGAGCGCGAGGTGCTCGAGGCGGATGAAACTGCAGCCCGAGCGCCCCACCTCGCGCGCTTCGAGCGGTGCGGCAAGATCAAACGATAGCGCCGTGCAGTACGCAACCGGTCGCCCGGCCCAGGCGACGACACCGCCGACCGCGACGAGTTGCCGCCGCACCGGATCGATCGCGATCGCCTTCGGTCCCCACAGGTTGTCGGGCCAGGTGATGGTGGGGTCGAAGTGCAAGCTGACCGCCTCTCGGCCCGGTTCGCCCGCCCGCGACGGGTCGATCCGCGACAGCGTCGGCCCAATCCCAGCGTACGCCGCGCCGTCGAGCACGCCGACGTACGGCGCCGTATCCCATTGGTCGATCCGCGCGCGCGGCTGGCGGGTCGACGCTCAGATCGAGCTGGACGATTCCCCGGCCAAGGCCCAAGAAGGCGACGTCGCCGTCGGCCGCGGCGGCGGCCGAGGTACCGCCCGGCATCGGGACGACCGTAGAGGTGACGAAGACGGGCCAGGTCGCCGGCGGTCGGAACGCACCAGCCGCATGCCGCGCCGTAAACGCGGCGGCGACGAGCATCGTCGCGAGCACGGCGTGCTTCATCATCCCCTGTCGGCACCTCTATCGTCCGCAGACCCATCCATCGCCTCGATCACCCGCTCCAGCTCCGCCAGCCACCGCGCCAGCCCCTCCGCCCCATCGTGCAGCAGCGCGACGAGCGCGCGCAGCTCGGGTGACGATGAGACGGGCAGCGCAGCCGGTACCGCTGTCGATGTAGCCGCCTCCGGCTCCGCCGCGGTCGTCAACGCGCTGCCGTTCGGCGTCGCCATCGTCGCCATCGTCGCCATCGTCGCTACTGCCGGCACCGTCGGCGTTGCGACGGGCAGCGGCACCGGCGACGCTGCGGGCGTCGCAACGGGCGCCGACACGATGGCCGGGTACGCCGTCGGCACGCTGGCCGCCGGCAGCGCCGGGAACAGCGCCCCGTCAACACCGGCCGGCGCACCGCCGTCGACCCCTTCGAACTGGCTCGCGTACAGCTTGGCGTACGCCCCGCCCGCCGCCAGCAGCGCCATGTGCGTCCCACGCTCCACGATTCGCCCGGCCTCGAGCATGAGGACCTGGTCGGCGTCGCGGATCGTGGACAGGCGGTGGGCGATGACGAAGCTCGTGCGGCCGGCGAGCAGCTTGGACAGCGCGGCTTGGATCAGGCGCTCCGTGCGCGTGTCGACGCTGCTCGTCGCCTCGTCCAGGATCAGGATGCGCGGGTCGGACAGGGCGGCGCGGGCGATCGCCAGCAGCTGGCGTTGGCCCTGGCTGAGGCCGGCGCCGCGCTCGCCGAGGACCGTCTCCCAGCCGTCCGACATGCCGGCCACGAAGCCCTCGACGTGGGCCAGGGCGGCGGCCGCCTTGACCTCGTCGTCCGTGGCGTCGGGGCGGCCGTAGCGGATGTTCTCCAGGACGCTCTCGGCGAACAGGAACGTGTCTTGGAGGACCATGCCGATCTGCGAGCGCAGGCTCTGCTGCGTCACCGCGCGCACGTCGTAGCCGTCGATCGTGACCGCGCCCGCCGTCACGTCCCAGAAGCGCGGCAGGAGGTTGATCAGCGTCGTCTTGCCGGCGCCCGTCGGGCCGACAACGGCGATCGTCTGGCCGGGTTCGGCCACGAGGTCGATGCCGGTCAGGATCGGCCGGCCGGGCGTGTACTCGGCGCCGACGCCGTCGAAGACAACGCGCCCGCGGACGGGCGGCAGCACGACGGCGTCCGCGGCGTCGAAGATCTCGGCCGTCTCGTCCAGGAACCCGAAGATCCGTTCCGCGCCCGCGATCGCGTTCTGCAGGTTCGTCCAGAGCAGGGCGATGTTCTGGATCGGCTGCGTGAGCCGCTGCGTGTAGCCGATGAACGCGACCACCAGCCCGATCGTGAAGACCGTGCCGAACACCGGCCGCCCCTCGACCGCCCACGCCGCCCCAAAGCCGACGACGATCGCGATCGCGAGCCAGCCCAGCAGCTCGAGCGTCGGCGCGAGGGCCGCCGTGAAGGCGACAGCGCGCACGTTAGCGTCGCGGTTCGCTTGGTTCGTGCGCGCGAAGCTGGCGATGTTCTCGTCCTCGCGCCCGAAGGCCTGGACCTCGCGCACGCCGGCGATGCTCTCCTGCAGATCGGCGCTGACGGCGCCCAGCTCGCGCCGGCTGACGCGGAAGGCGTCGCGGGCGCGGCCCGACAGGTAGCGCGTCGCGAACAACATGAACGGCACCATGATCAGCGACAACAGCGCGTACACGACGTTCGCGCGCGCCATGGCCACGATCAAGAGCGTGATCATCAAGAAACTGCCGATCACCTGCACCAGCGCGAAGTTCACGGCCTGCTGCAGCGTATCCGCGTCGCTCGTGAGGCGGCTCATCACGTCGCCCGCCTCGTGCTGCGTGTGCCAGCCCATCGACAGGCGATGGATCTGCTCGAAGATCTCCGTGCGCACCTTCACCAGGATCTGTTGGCCGATGCGGGACATCGAGTAGAACATGATCCCCGCCACCGCCGCGCCCGCTACATACAACAGCGCGATCGCCCCGACCAGGCGGCCGAGACCGGCCGCGTCGTTCAGGCCGGGGGTGGTCGTCCACCAACACGCCTTGGCGGACGCCGCGCTGACCGCCAGGTAGCAGTCGACCGCCTGGCCGACGAGGCCCGGCGCGATCGCCACGGTGCTGGCTTGCACGAACACGAGCAGCAGCACGCCGATCAGCGGCGCTGCGTGCGGCCCGAAGTACCGCCCCAGGCGGCGCAACGTCGCCCCGACCTTCGTCGCACGCCGCACCTCGCCGTCGAGCAGGCGGCGGCCGCCGTCCAGCCCGCCGATCACGCTGCCACCGCCGGCGCCGAATCGTCCACGAGCTGGCTGGCGATGATGTCGACGTACGTCGGACTAGACTCCAACAGCTGAGCGTGCGTGCCTTGGGCCGTGATCCGGCCCTTGTCCAGCACCAGGATGAAGTCGGCCCGCCGGACCGTGCTGACGCGTTGGGCGATCACGAAGCTCGTCCGGCCCTCCATCAGCGCGTCCAGCGCGCGCTGGATCGCCAGCTCCGTCGTCAGGTCCACCGCCGACGTCGCGTCGTCTAGGATGAGGATGCGCGGGTCCATGAGGATCGCGCGGGCGATCGCGATCCGCTGCTTCTGGCCGCCCGACAGCGTCGCGCCGCGCTCGCCGACGGGCGTGTCGTAGCCGTCCGGCAGCGCCTCGATGAACGGTGCCGCCTGCGCGGCCACCGCCGCCGCGCGCACATCGTCCAGCGTGGCCTCCGGGCGGCCGAAGGCGATGTTGTCGCGGATCGTGCCGGAGAACAGCGTCGTCTCCTGCAGGACGATGCCGACTTGGGCGCGCAGGCTCTCGAGCGTCACGTCGCGCACGTCGTGGCCGTCGATCGTCACCGTGCCCTCGCTGACATCGTAAAAGCGCGGGATCAGGTTGATGATCGTGGACTTGCCGCTGCCGGTGGCCCCCAGGAGGGCGACGGTCTGGCCGGGCGCGGCCTCGAACGTGACGCCGCGCAGCGTCGGCTCGCCGCTCTTGAAGTAGCGGAACGTGACGTCCTGGAAGGCGACGCGGCCCTGGACGCCGGCGAGCGGCCGGGCGCCCGGGCGGTCCTTGATCTCGTTCTCGGTGTCCAGGATCTCGTAGATCCGTCCAGCCGACGTGTTCGCCTGCGCCAGCAGGGCCACGATGAACCCGAGCTGGCCGATCGGCAGGAAGGCGTAGATCAGGTAGAGCTGGAACGTGTTCCAGGCGCCGATCGTCAGGCCGCCGGACAGCACCTGCAAGCCGCCGTACCAGACGACGAGCGCCTGGCCGAGGTTGGCGGTGAGGAAGACGGCCGGGAACAAGAAGCTCAGCACGCGGCTCGCGCGCAGCTGCTGCGTCATCAGCGCCTCGGCGGATGTCTTGAACCGGGCGCGCTCGCGGTCCTCGCGCGCAAAGGCGCGCACGACGCGGATGCCGGCCAGGTTCTCCTGCAGCACGGCGTTCATCAGCCCGAGGCGCTTTTGCACCTCGCCGAACAACGGCTGCGTGATCCGGCCGAAGACCACGAACAGCGCGATCGCGAGCGGCAGGATCGGGACGATGACCCAGGCGACGCGGGCGTTGATGCTGAACAGGATCGCCAGGATGCCCACCAGCATGAGCAGCGCCTGCAGCGCGATCACGAAGCCCTGGCCCAGGAAGAGGCGCACCTTTTCGACGTCGTCCGTCGCGCGGACCATGAGCTGGCCGGTCTGGTTGCGGTCGTGGTAGCTGAACGAGAGGCGCTGGATCTTACCGAACAGGTCGTTGCGCATCGCGAGCGCCACGTTCTGGCTGGCGACCTCCGCCAAGTACCCCTGCCCGAACGCGAACGCCGCCCGCACCGTGCCCACCGCGACGATGCCGCCGACGGCCCACCAGATCGGCGTGAGGTCCGCCACCACCGTGCCCGCGTCGCCGAGCGTCTTGGCCGTGCCGGCGATGGCCCGCGCCGCATCGGCCTTGCGCACGGCGTCGATGATTCGCTCCACGAGCAGCGGGATCGCCAGCTGGCACGCCGTGGCTACGGCGACGGCGGCGTACGTGGACAGCGCGATCGTGCGCTGGGCGTTGAGGAACGCGATCGCACGGCGCAGGCCGCTGCGCGCGCGTGGGGCGTTGGGCGCCGTCGGGAGGTGGGTTGCGCCGGGGGCGGCGGGGGCGGCAGCGGTCATTTCACATCGTCCCAGTTGTCTCCGACCCCGACCTCGACGACGAGCGGGGGGTCGAGCGGATAGGCATGCACCATCGTATCGCGCACGAGGTCGACGACGCGCGCCACCTCGGGTTCGGGCGCTTCGAGCACGAGCTCGTCGTGGACCTGGAGGAGCAGGCGGGCCTTCAGCCCTTCGGTGGCCAGCGAGGCGTGGATGTGGATCATCGCGATCTTGATGATATCGGCGGCCGTGCCCTGGATCGGGTGGTTGATCGCCTCGCGCTCCGCGGCGGCCTGGAGCATGCGCGTGCGGCCGTCCGTCGTGTTGGACGCCAGGATCGCGAAGTAGCGGCGGCGGCCGAGCAGCGTCTGCACGTAGCCTTGCTCACGGGCCAGCTGCTTCGTCGACGCGATGTACGCGGCGATGCCGGGAAAGCGGCTGAAGTAGGCGTCGACGAACTGCTTGGCCTCTTTCAGCGGAATGCCGGCCTGCTCGGCCAAGCTGCGGGCGCCCATGCCGTACAGCAGCCCAAAATTCACGCGCTTGGCGAACGAGCGCTGGTCGGACGTCACGGCAGCGGGGTCGAGGCCCAGCACCGTCGCGGCCGTCGCGCGGTGGATGTCCTCGCCGCTGCGGAACGCCTCGACCAGCCCGGCGTCCTTGGTGATGTGGGCCGTGATCCGCAGCTCGACCTGCGAGTAGTCTGCCGCGATCAGCTTGCTGCCCGCCGGCACGATAAACGCCTGGCGGACCTCCTTGCCCAGCGGGGTGCGGATCGGGATGTTCTGCAGGTTCGGGTCCGTGGACGCCAGGCGGCCGCTGACGGCGCCGGTCTGGTTGAACGAGGTGTGGACGCGGCCGGTGGCCGGGTTCACCAGCTTGGGCAGCGCATCGAGATAGGTGCCCTTCAGCTTGGACAGCTGGCGGTGCTCGAGCGCGAGGTCGACGACGGGGTGGAGGCCGCTCATGCTGTCCAGCACGTCGGCCGCGACCGAGGCGCGGCCGGTGGCGGTCTTGCGCGCGCCGGGCGCCTCGAGCCCGAGGTGGTCGAACAGCACCTCGCCGAGCTGCTGCGGCGAGCTGAGGTTGAAGTCCATGCCGACGCGCGCCCGCACGTCGTCCTCGATCTCGCGCAGCCGCAGCCCCAGCCGCTCGCTCATCGCCCCGAGCTTGGCCGTGTCGATCAGGACGCCGGCGCGCTCCATGTCCACCAACACGGGCACGAGCGGCACGTCGACCTCGTCCAGCAGGGCGCGCAAGTTCAGCGTCGCCAGCTCGGGGACCTGCAGCGTCTGCAGCCGCAGCGTGACGTCCGCATCGGCGGCGGCGTACGGCGCGGCGTCCTCGACGGCGACGCGGTCCATCGTGATCTGCTTGCGGCCGGTCCCCAGCAGCGCGGTGATCTCCGTCATCCGCACGCCAAGCTTGCTGCCGGCCAGCGTCTTCAGCCCCAGCCGCCCGCCCGGGTCGATGAGGAACTCCGCGAGCATCGTGTCGAACGCCAGCCCCTGCACGTCGATGCCGTGCTGCGCCAGGACGACGATGTCGTACTTGGCGTTGTGGCCCACCTTGGGGCGCGCGGCGTCCTCGAGCACGGGCTTCAGCGCCGCGACGACGTCGCCGAGCGGCAGCTGCGCGCCCTCGCCGTGCCCGACCGGCACGTACCAGCCGGCGCCCTCGGCCACCGCGAACGACAGCCCGACCATGCGGGCGACCATCTGATCCGTGGAGGTCGTCTCGGTGTCGAAGGCGATGACCGGTGCGGCCGTGAGCGCCGCGACCAGCGCGCCCAGCGCGCCCTTGTCGGAGACGATCGTCGTCGCGGTCACCTCGACGGGCGCCTCGTCGGCGGCGACGTCGCCCGCCTCGCCAGGGAACATGGACAGCTGGGCGGGGGCGCCCGCCGCCCGGCCGGCGCGGGGACCGGACGACGCCTTCGACCCGGCGCCGCTCGCCGGCGCGCCCGCCGCACCGCCCTCACCGACGCCAGCCGCCGCCTCGCCGGGCGCGCCGATGCCGCCGGGCGGCATGCGGTGGCGGATCGAGCGGAACTCGAGGCGATCGAACAGGGCCAGGACGGGGCCCGTGTCGTATTGGTGGACGGCGCACGCCGCCCACTCGACGTCCAGCGGGATGTCGGTGCGGATCGTGATCAGGTTCTTGGAGAGAAACGCCATGTCCCGGCCCGCCTCGAGCGCGTTCTTCGCGCGCGGCGGCGTCACGTCGTCCAGGTGCTCGTAGATCCCTTCAACGGAGCTGTACGCGTGCAGCAGCTGCATCGCGCCCTTCTCGCCGATGCCGCGCACGCCGGGGATGTTGTCGCTCGAATCGCCCTTGAGCGCCTTGAAGTCGATCAGCTGACGCGGCGTGAGCCCTTCGTAGCGCTTGCCCACGGCCGCCTCGTCCCAGATCGCGACGTCGCTCCACAGCCGGCCGGGCGACATCACGCGCACCCGCGGCCCGACCAACTGAAAGGCGTCCGAGTCACCGGTGACGATGAGGACGTCGATCCCGTCCGCCGCGGCCCGGTGGGAGACCGTGCCCAGGATGTCGTCCGCCTCGAACCCCTCGGCCGTCAGCGCCGGGATGCCGAACGCCTCGACCAGCTCGCGGATCAGGTCGATCTGCGGCGAGAGCTCCTCGGGCATCTTCTCGCGCGTGCCCTTGTACGGCTCGTAGAGATCGTCCCGAAACGTGCGGCCGACGTCGAACGCGACGGCCAGGTAGTCCGGCCGCTCGTCCTGCCACGTCTTGACCAGCATGTTCGCGAACCCGTACACCGCGTTCGTAAACGTCCCGCCCGCCGTCGAGAACGACGGCTTGCCGCCGCGGTCGTACAGCGGAAGGCCGTAGAAGGCGCGGTACGCCAAGCTGTGGCCGTCGATGATGATCAGCTTGCGCCGTGCGCCGTTGGCGCCTGCCGCCGTTTCTGAGGCGGTCGGCATCGCCGACGTCGCCGAGGACGCCGCGGATGTCGACGCCGCCGCCTCGCCCGCAGGCCGCGCCGTGATGTAGGCCGCGTCCGCCGCCAGGTACGCCGTCGGCGCGTCGAGCGCGATGCAAAGCGGCGCGTGATCGCTCGCGCCCTGGCCCTCGCGCTCGTAGCGGTCGACGCCGGCGGCCGCGAGGCGATCGACGAGCGGCGCCGTCGTCCAGACGTGGTCGATCCGCAGGCCGTCATCCCTGGCGAAGCCTTGGGCCTGGTAGTCCCACCATGACCAGATGCCGCCGGCGGGGTGGTGGCGGCGGAAGAGGTCGGTGAGGCCCCAATCGGCGATTGCGGCTAGCCCGTCGCGCGCGTCCGCGTGGCACAGCACGCTGTCGGCCCAGCGCGCCACGTCGCTGACGTCGCCGTCGTCGGGGGCGACGTTGAAGTCGCCGGCGAGCACGAGCGGCTGGGCGGACGACTCGTGCGCGTCCAGGTAGGCGCGCAGGCGGCCCATCCACGCCAGCTTGTAGGCATACTTGTCCAGGCCGACGGTATCGCCGTTCGGGAAGTAGGCGCTGATCACACGCACGCCGTCGACCGTCCCGGCGATCAGCCGGGCCTGCGGGTCGTCGACGCCGTCGTCCAGGCCGACGCGAACGTCCGTGATCGGCGTGCGGGACAGGATCGCGACGCCGTTGTAGGCCTTCTGGCCGTGGAACGCCGCGTGGTAGCCCGCCGCCTCGATCGCGGCCAACGGAAACGCGTCGTCCGGCACCTTGAGTTCCTGCAAGCACACGACGTCCGGCCGGGCGGCGCCCAGCCACGCCAACAGCCGCGCCTCGCGGACCTTGATCGAGTTGACGTTCCACGTGGCGATGAGCATGGCGGCTTCCTAGCGTGCGAGCACTGGAAGATACGCACGATCCGGAGCATTGCCAAGCGAGGATTGCTCCTAGCGAGGCCGAATCTCTTCGCCCCGCCGCTCGTTATATCGTATGCTTCTCGTCGCCCACTCTGTCGCAGAGTGCCGTCTTCGGATGAGCGATCCCGGGATGGGGGATCGTTCAGGGGGATCTCACAGGGGGCCATACGCGCCATGCGGACGCTGTTCATCGGCGACGTGCACGGCTGCGCCACGGCGCTGTCCGCGCTCATCGAGCGCCTTGAGTACGATCCGAAACATGATCGGCTCTACCTGACCGGGGACGCGTTCTCGCGCGGGCCGGACCCGCTCGGGGTGTGGGAAGTCCTGCGGGCCACGCAGGCCGAGATGGTCCTCGGCAACCACGACGACTGGCTCATCCGCCTGCTCGAGGACCGGCTGGCCGGCGGCAGCCTTTGCATGGAGGCGGATCGGGACCGCGACCAGGTCGCGGCGCTGTGGCCGGTGGCCGCCGAGGTGCTCGCGTGGCTCAAGGCGCGCCCACTGTTCATCGACGACCCCGACTTCCTGCTGGTGCATGCCGGCGTCCACCCCAAGGCCGGGCTCGCCGGCACGGACCGCTCCCAACTGTTGACGATCCGGCTCTGGCCGCCGGCCAAGGGCATCGTCGGCCCCCGCTGGCACGACTTCTACGAGCCGATCGACAAGCCGATCATCTTCGGGCACGACGCCCCGGGCGGCCTGGTCGTCAAGCGCCGACACGACGGGACGCCAACGGCGATCGGCCTCGACTCTGGCTGCGTGTACGGCCGCGCCCTGACCGGCTACGTCCTCGAGACGGACACGATCGTCCAGGTGCCCGGCTGGGACGCCTCGCCGCTCCGGCCCGAAGGCCGCCCGGCCGTCGCGCCCGCGCCGATCTGGCGGCCCGGCGCCGCGCCCGGCGGCGCACCGGCGTCCCCGAACGGCTGAGCATTTCGCGAGGCGCTCCCGGATCCGCCGCCGCCGGTGCGACTACCGCTCCCCGTCCTCCACGCCGACCACCCAACCCCCCAGCCGCTCGCGCAGCGCCGCCTCCAGCGGCCCGAGCAGCGCGTCCGCCCCCGCGCGGTCCGCGGCGCGCGCCGTCAGCCGGACATCGACGCTGCCCTGGTGCGCCGCGAGGCCGACGCGCAGCGGCCCGTCCGGCGGCACCGCGGCGACGGCGGCGCCGATCGCGTCGTCGATCGCCGATTCGCCGGCGCCGCTGCAGTGCAGCGTGCGAACGAAGAGCCGTTCGGACAGGCCGAAGCGGCGGCGCAGCAGCGGCAGAACCGCGTGTTCGACCAGGTGGTGCATCTCGTGCGGCACGCCGGGCAGGCAGATCACGTACGCGCCGCCGATGGTGACGGCAAAGGCGGGCGCGGAGCCGACCGGGTTCGGGATGATCTCGGCGCCATGCGGGATGTAGGCCTGCGCCTTGTTGTTGTCCGTCGGCGTGCGTCCCCGGCCGGCGAAGTAGGCCATGATGTGCTCCCACAGCCCGGGCACGAACTCCGTCGCCACGCCCGCCGCCGCCGCGACGGCGTCGCGCGTCGGATCGTCGAACGTCGGGCCGAGGCCGCCGGTGGTGATCACGATGCCCGCCCGGCCCGCCGCCTCGCGCACCGCCGCCGCGATCACCGCCACGTCGTCGCCGACGGACGTCATCCGCACCACCGCGACGCCGACGGCGCGCAGGGCGCGGGCCAGGTCGCGGCCGTTCGTGTCGAGCGTCTCGCCCAGGAGGATCTCGTCGCCGATCGTGAGAAGCTCGGCGGTCGGGGCGCCGGCGGCCATGATCGTCCCTAGCGGGCCAGGTAGCCGCCGTCGACGTTGAGCGTCGTGCCGGTGACGAACGCCGAATCGTCCGAGGCGAGCCACAGGACGGCGTCCGCGATCTCGGACGGCTGGCCGAGCCGGTTCATCGGATGGCGGCTGGCCAGCTTGGCCTGCGCCGCCTCGTCGAACGGGATGCCGCTGCGCGAGAGGATCGGCGTCACCACAAAGCCCGGCGCGACGGCGTTGACGCGCACCCGCGCGCCGGCGTACTCGAGCGCGGCGGTCTGCGTCAGGCCGATCACGCCGTGCTTGGCGGCCACGTAGGGCGAGGCGCCGTTCAGGCCGACCTGACCGGCGATCGAGGCGATGTTGATGATCGAGCCGCCTTCGCCGTGCGCCGCCATCGCCGCCAGCTCGGCGCGCATGCACAGGAATACGCCCGTCAGGTCGATCGCGATGACCTTGTCCCACTCGTCGAGCGGGTACTCGCCCATCTTGGCGGCCGCGCCGGCGATCCCAGCGCAGTTGCACGCCACGCGCAGCGGGCCGATGGCGTTCGCTTGGTCGACCATGGCCCGCACGCTGTCCGCGTCGGCCACGTTGCCGACGATCGGCGTGCAGCAGCCGCCGGCGCGCCGGATGATCTCGGTGGTCTCTTGAACTGCCGCGTCCGAAATGTCTGCCGCAGCCACGCACGCGCCGGCGCGCGCGAACGCCTCGGCCGTCGCGCGGCCGATGCCGCTGCCGGCGCCGGTGACCAGCGCGACACGATCCTTGAGGTCTGTCATCGTCGGAATCCCCCTTCGCGGCGCCGTGCCCGCCCGAGCGGCCGGCGGCGCCGATCGTAAACCGGTGGTTAGAGGACACGGGCCCGGAAGGCAACAAGAAGCCCGGCCAAGCGTGGCGGGGCCTTGCGCGCGGCCGGGCCGAGTGTCGGTGGCGATGAATGCAGCCGTTGGAGCATAACGCGGCGGGCGCCATACGCCAAGAAATGCACCGCCGATTTGCCGCCTCGCGCCGGCCTGGCGCCTCCCAGGCGCCGACGATCAGCCGTCCGCGTCCGTGGGGCGCGGCCGCCAGATCCGTTCCGTCCACCCACGCACATCCGCCTCCATCGCCTCTTGCCCGTCCCAAAAGGTCGTGAGCTGCGAGCGATACGCGGCGACGGCGGCGATCTTGGCCGCGACGTCCGCCGGCCCGACGGTCAGCGTGTCGTCCGCGGCGTCCAGCGGGCGCGGCTCCGCGGCCAGCGCGCGGGCGGCGGCGCCGGGTGTGCGGGCATACGGATAGTCGGCGTAGTACGAGCACGTCCGGCGGGCGCGCCACGCGGCCAGCTCGCCGGCCGCGCGCGCCAACCGGTGGTCCACGTGGCCGCCGATCGCCAGCGGCAC
>JBDTSC010000050.1:0-14410 GCA_039931375.1 Ardenticatenales bacterium | reverse complement strand
CGATGCGCCCCAACGGCCTGCCGATGCGCCGCGAATTTCCACGCGTGCGCCCTGTCACCCGCCATTACCCCCCATCGCGGACATCCGGCAACCAGATCACCTGCCCGCTCCCCCGCTTCGGCCGCCCGACGGACAGCTGCCACGTGCCGATCTCGGCTTCGCGCAGCTCCGCGGGGAGGCCGCCGTCGCGCAGGCCCTCGGGGGCGATGGGCGTCTCGATGTGGGTCGTGCGCACCGCCTCATGCAGGGCGTAGGGCGGGCGAAGGCGCACGGTCGGAGTCGCGTCGCGGCCGGCGAGGTTCCAGAGGCGAACGCTCAGGCGGCCCGGAGCGGCGTCCTCGGCGGGCTTGACGGACCAGAGCACGACGTCCGGGTCGCTGACGGACAGCAGGCCCCAGCGGTCGGCCGGGCGGCCGCCGTGCGTGCCGCTGACGCGGGCGGCGTGGAGCGGGTTCGTCGCCTCGAGCGCGAAGCGCATCGCGGCGGCCGCATCGAAGCGGTCCTGCGTGGTGATGGAAAAGCGGTAGTGGTGGCGATCGACGCCGCCCTGGGCCGGGATGCCGAGGGCCGGACCATCCACCTGGCCGCCGGCCAACGCCGTGATCGTCGGATCGTCCGTGACCAGGCGATCGGGCGTGCTGTCGCCGAGCCGCTGGAAGTGGCAGTCGCGGTTCGCCAGCACGACCCACGGACCGTCGCCGGAGCGCGGGCCGATCGCGCTGAAGTGGTTGAACGTCAGCCAGTCGTAGCGGGCCGCGCGGGCGCTGTAGTGGCCGCCGTCGCCCCGCAGGCGCGCCGCGATGATCGCGCCGATCTCTTCGTGCATCACCACCGGGTCATCCACGTCGAAGCTGAAGCGCCAGCCCAGGACATCGTCGAACGCGCCCACGATCCGGCTGTCGATGTCCACGCGCGCGATCCCGGCGTGCAGGCTGATCGCCGTCGTGTGGTCCGCCGGCGACGCGACGTCGGATACGAGGCGCGCGGTCACCGGCCCGTCCGAGCCGCTTCGTCGAATGGTGGTCGGGTCAGCGGTCGTCGCGTGCGACAACGAGACCAGCTGATTGCAGGCACGGTCGGCGGCCGGGCCGACGTTGCGGTTGGCCCGCACGCGATCGATCAGGCGGCGGATCTGCCCATCAGCGCCGACGTCGACCTGAAAGTGATCGTTCACCAGAGCGTCGCCGTTCCGCGCGACCGCCGGCTCGGACGGTGACGGATCGCCGTCCCGCACCGCCACGACGCGATAGCCGACGGCGGGCACGTCGTCGACGCGGACGCGCAGGCGGGGCGCGTGGCTGAGGTCAAACGGGTCGGAAACCCATTGGGCGATCAGCGCGATGCCCGTCGTCACGTCGATGACCGTCACCGGCCGCGGCCCGCCGTCGACGTCCAGGTCGACGATGTCCGTGCGCGCCCAGCCGAGCGCGTTGAACACGAACCAGCGCTCTTCGCCGGACGCGGCCGCCGCCGGGCCGCCCGTTCCGATCTGGGCGGCAAGGCGCTGTCCGGCGTCGTCATGCAGCGCACCCACATACGCCTCGATCTCGTCCGCCAGCTTGATCTGCCACGCGGCGCGCTCGGCGCGTGGGATCACACCGTCCGCGGTCCAATCGTGCTCGTAGTACAGGCCGAGGTTGGCGAAGCACCGCGCGCGCTCCACGGGCCGCGCCTCAACCGCGCCCGGCTCGTCCAGCGCGACGATCGCCGCGATCGCCTCGGCCGTGCGCAGGCGCTCCACGGCCCGTCGCACGCGGGCGCTCGTCTCGTTCATCGACGCGATGAGGAGGTCCCACTCGTTGCCGTAGGCGGCGCCCTCTTCGGGGATGCCCTGGCCATAGCGCGCTTCGAACTCGGTGAAGAAGTCGACCTGGTTCGAGACGATCACGTCGCGCCGATCGTCCGACAGTGAGCGCGCGGCCTCGACGGCGGCGTCCGAGCGCGTGGCCAGATCGTCCCAGCCCTGGCCGAACAGGCCGATGACATCGAACGGGTAGCGCTCGCGAAAGCGCGGATCGCCCGTGCCGGGCGTCACGAACTCGACGGCGGCGGCCGCGTGGCGCATCTCGGCGTAGCCGCCGCTGCCGTCGTTGGCGCCGAGCAGGCTGTGCCACTTCATCAGGATGCGGCTGCCGTCTGGTCCGACCCACCAATAGATGTCGTGCGGGCGGTTGCCGGCGTCGGGAACGCGCGTCGCGCAGCCGCAGATGCCCTTCCAGCTGTAGCGCGCGCCGCTGCCGGCCCACAAGGACCCGAGGCCGTACGGCAGCGTCTGGTTCTCCATCGCCACGGCCATCGGCAGCCGCAGGCCGAACCGACGCTCGAGGGCGCCGGCATAGAACATCCCGCGCAGCACCGCCTCGAGGGGCGCGCCGCCTTGGACCAGGACGAGCGCGTTCATCGGAACGCTGATGTGGCCATCCTTGATCCGCGCGATCAGGCGCGCGAACTGCTCGCTCGTGCGCAGCCGTTCGTACGCGTCGACCCACAGCCAGCCGTCGCAGTTCCAGCGCGCGTGCTGCTCGGGCGGGACTCCGTCGGCCTCGGAGCGATCGATCTGGTCCAGGTAGTAGTCGAGCGTGTCCGCGAACACGGCGTCGTACGTCGCGGCGTCGGCCGACCAGAGGTAGTCCGTATGGTCGTCCGGCGCGAGAAAGATTCGATAGGGCGCGGCCGCGAAACGCTCGGCCGCGGCGTCGACGGCGGTGCCTGCGGTACGGCGCGAAGAGGTCGGCGAGCCTCGCCGGACCGCCGGGGGCAGCGCGGCCCCGGTCGCGGCGGCGAGGCTCGTTGCCAGCAGCGCACGGCGCGAGAGCCCGCTCGAAGCGGCGGCGTTCGGCGGTGGATCGTCCATCGGGGCCGGGATTCTAGCCAACGTCCCATGGGGAGTCCACGGTAGTCCACAGTGCCCGGCGAGGCGCATACATCGCCTCCGTCCATCAAGCCGGACGTGATACCATCGCCGGCCATGACGGAAACGGCGAGCACGGACGGGGCATCGGCCGGACGCGGCGGGCGGCGTCGGCTGGCGACGGCGCGCGGGCGGACGCTGCCGCATCGCCGCGCCGTGGGCGCGGAGGCGGCGCCGGACGGTCCGCGGCTCGACCGGATCCGCATCGTTCTCGTGAACACCGGCGAGGCCGGCAACGTCGGCCAAGCGGCGCGGGCGATGATGAACATGGGCCTGACGCGCTTGACGCTCGTGGCGCCACGGTGTCCCGTCCGCGGCTCCGACGCGCGGCGCTGGGCGATGCACGCCTGGGAGGTCGTCAAGCACGCCGCGATCGTCGATGACCTGCCTGCCGCGCTGGCGGACACCGTGTACAGCGTCGCGCTGACGACCGGCACGGGGCGCAGTGAGGCGGCGCCGGTGCCGTTCGCGCAGATCCTGGACACGCTGACGGAGATGAGCCGGCATGGCGACGTCGCGCTGGTGTTCGGCAGCGAGACGGACGGGCTTACGAACGCGGACCTGCGCCGGTGCTCCGCGTGCGCCCGGCTGAGCACGTCGCCCGCGCTGCCGTCGCTCAACCTGGCGCAGGCGGTGCTGCTCGCCGCCCATGCGGTGTACACGCACCGCCGTTCCGTCGAAGCCACGGCGGACCCATCGGTGGACACACCGGCGACCGCGGCGCAATTCGAGCGTTTGCTCGAGCGCCTCTGGCTGGTCCTCCAACGCACGCGGGCCTTGCCAAGGCAGGACACGCGCCGTTTCTTCGGCCGCATCCGACGCAGCCTCGGCCGCCAGACGCTCACGTGGCCGGAGGTCAAGATCTGGCTGGGCGTGTTGGGCGACGTGAGCAAGGCGCTGGACGATCCGACGCGGATTCACACCGAACGCGACGTCGACGGGTACGACCCTGACGACGACGACGGACAGCCGGCGGTATAGGTTGACCGGCGACGCCGCCAGGCATCGCGGCCCGCGGGGCCGCCGAGTTATCCACACCCTATTGACGTAGAACACATGTTCGACTATACTCGCGCCGTCGATGTGAACATCTGTACTACATCGGCCTCGTCGCACCAACCGCAGCGCACGGCACGCGCCGCCCGCTGCTCGCGCTTCCCGCGCCAAGGAGGTCTCCGATGACCGCACAGTCCGTCCCCCATCCACTCGCCGCCGAGTCCCCGTTCGGCTCCGCCTTCGGCGCGATCGTCAGCCACCTCAAGTTCGTCGGATTCGTCGCCGCGTGCCTCGCCCTCAGCGTCGGAGCGCGAGCGATGCAGGCGGACCGCTCGCCGAGCGCTGTGCTCGGATCGAGCGCCGTGTTCTTCCCGCAGGCGAACGGAACCGTCCGCGACCGCACCGTCTTGGCGGACGCGCCCGCCGGCGCACCGCTTCGTTGGCTTGGCATCGGCGAGCGCGTCGCGGTCGGCGGCACGATGGCCGGGCACGCCGGCGACGACGTGTACTGGGTGGAGATCGTCACGCCCGCCGGTGCAAAGGCCTACGGGTTCCTGCCCGTCGAGGCCGTGATCGTGACCGCCGGCCGCGTGCCCAGCCTGCGGTACGAGGCCGCACCCTCCGCCGAGTGGCTCGCGCCGGCGCAACCATCCAGCGCCGCGCCGGCGTCGGATCTGGCAATCGGCGTGATGGCGGCCAACAGCGCTGCTGCGGCCAACGGCGCTGCGGCGGCCTCGGCCCTCGGCGCGACGGCGCCCGTCGCAATTCCGTGGCTGCCCGAGTCGGTCGGTGCGCTACGGGAGCGGATCGCCGCCGTCGCGAACGCGGCGAACGTGGACCCCGATCTGGTGGCGATCCTCGTGCTCGTCGAGTCGGGCGGCAACCCGAGCGCGAGCAGCCCCGCCGGTGCGACCGGTCTCATGCAGCTCATGCCCGGCACGGCGCGCGACATGGCCGCACAGACGGGCCGCACGGACTACGAGCCGTCCGCGCTTTCCGACATCGACACGAACCTCTCCCTTGGCGCGGCCTACGTGGCCGCGATGCTCAAGGCGTTCGGCCAGCGCGACGATCCGGATTGGCAGCGCTCGGTCGAGCTGGCGGCCGCCGCCTACAACGGCGGGCCGGGCCACGTCGGGCAGCACCTCACGACGGGGCAGCCGCTGTTCGCGGAGACCGCGAGCTACCAACGCTGGGTCGGCGGGATGTGGCGCGAACGCCACGACGCGGACAGCCCGACGTACCGCGCCTGGCTGGCCGCCGGCGGCCAGCGACTGGTCGAGGCGGCAACGGATCGGCTGGCGATGGCCAGCACGATCACTCCTTAGCTTATCTCCCGGGTTCCCTTCGGTCCACGACGCCGCGGCCAGCAACGGGCCGCGGCGTCGTGCACTCTGTTGATGACAGCGCCACCAGAGGCTCTGTGGCCGCCGGCCGGGACAAGGTCACGGAGCGCTGATGTACAATCGCACGTCGGTGCACCGCGGCGCGGCGCATCGCCCGGGACAACACGTTGTGCCTCGGATCGGGTTGCGGGTGGCCCGGCCGCGGCATTTCGGCCGCGAGCGCAACCATGGGCCGCTGGTCAACGGTGAGGAGAACGACGCTGGAAGCTTTGCCCGTGCCGGCCGATCGGTTGAGCGCGCCATGTGATCCTGGGTCACTTGGCTTCGCCACGACGGCTGAGCTCGTTGCGCTCGACGGGGTCATCGGCCAGCCGCGCGCCGTCGAGGCGATCAAGTTCGGCATCGCGGTTCGGCGGCCCGGCTACAACATTTTCGTGTACGGTCCCGCCGGCACCGGCAAGCGGACGGCGGTGTCCCACCTGCTCACCGCGGAAGCCCGCGGGCGGCCTGAAGTGGACGACTGGTGCTATGTCGCCAACTATGACCAGCCGCATCGGCCCCGTGCGCTGCGGCTGCCGACGGGCTGGGGCCCGATCCTCGCCGAGTCGATGGATGGGTTGCTGGCGGAGTTGCTGGCGGTGTTGCCGCAAGCGTTCGAGAGCGACGTCGTCGCCGGCCGCCGCGATCGGCTGGTGAACGAGTTCGACGCGCGCAAGGATGCTTTGCTGCGAGACTTGACCCAGCGCGCAAAGGCCCAGAGCGTCGCCGTGGTGCAGGGGCCGAACGGGCTGTCCGTCATGCCGCTCGACGCGGACGCCAACGTGATCCCGCACGAAGCCTTCGCGGCGCTGCCGGAAGAGCGGCGCACGGCGATCGCGGCGCAGCTGCAGGCGCTCGAGGACGAACTCGAGGCCACGCTGCGCCAGGTACGTGCCGTCGATGTGGAGGGCACGCGAGCCGTCGGCCAGCTGGAGCGCGATGTCGCCGCGGCGGAGATCGATGCGCGGATGGCGCCGCTCCGGGAGCGCTTCAAGGCGTCCAAAGAAGCGAAGGACTGGCTCTCCGTGGTGGCGGCGGACATGGTGGGCCACCTCGACCTGTTCGTCGGCCGGGACGAGGGATCGGTGGACGGCCCGCGGGCCGCCGCTCCCGCGCCGGCGGCGATCGTCCGCGACGACCTGGCGCTCAGGCGCTATCGCGTGAACGTCATGGTGGACGGTTCGCGCTCAGTCGGGACGCCGGTCGTGGTGGAGCCGTTGCCGTCGTTGCCGAACCTGGTCGGACGGATCGAGCAGCAGCAGGTGATGGGCGCCTTGGTCACGGACTTCACGCTGATCCGACCGGGCGCCCTCCATCGGGCGAACGGCGGGTACCTCGTGATCGAGATCGACGGGATCGCGCAGCACCCATTGAGCTGGGAGGCGCTGAAGCGGGCGCTGAAGACCGGTGTCATCGACATCGGCCCGCCCGGAGAGGCGGCTTCCACGATGACGACGATCATCCTCGATCCGGAACCGATCTCCCTGACCTGCAAGGTCATCCTGATCGGCGACACGCACACGTATTTCGCGCTGCACGACTACGACCCGGATTTCGCCGAACTCTTCAAGGTAGGGGCGGAGTTCGACGACGAGATGCTGCGGGACGAAGACGGCTGTCGACTGTACGCGCGCTTTATCGCGTCCGTCGCGGCGCGCGACGGTCTGCTCGCGATCGACAAGGCGGCCGTCGCGCGTGTGATCCAATACGGCTCGCGGCTGATCGAGGATCAGCAGCGCCTGTCCACCGAGTTCATCGCCATCGCCGACTTGCTGCGCGAAGCGGACTTTTGGGCGCGCCAATCGGGCCACCCGGTGGTCACAGCGGCGGACGTCGAGCGGGCGTTGGCGGCGGCGGAGCGGCGGGCGGACCTGACGCGTGAGCACGTGCAGGCCCAGTACGAGCGGCGTCTGATCAACCTGGCCACCAAGGGCGAGGCGGTCGGACAGGTGAACGCGTTGACCGTCGTGAGCCGCGGTCAGTTCGAGTTCGGGCTTCCGATGCGCGTGACCGCCCGGGTGCGGCAAGGAAGCGGCGAGGTCGTCGACATCGAGCGCGAGGTCGAGCTCGGCGGCGCGCTGCACAGCAAGGGCATCCTCATCCTGTGGGGATTCCTTGCCGGGCGGTATCTCCCGGACGAGCAGCTGGCCGTCGCCGCCAGCGTCACGTTCGAGCAGTCGTATGGACAGGTGGACGGCGACAGCGCTTCTTCCGCCGAGGCGTACGCGCTGCTCTCGGCGCTGTCCGGCCTGCCCCTACGCCAGGACGTCGCGGTCACGGGCGCGGTGAGCCAGTCCGGCGAGGTGCAGGCGATCGGCGGCGTCAACGAGAAGATCGAGGGCTTCTTCGACGTCTGCCGCATCGACGGTCTGACCGGAACACAAGGCGTCGCGATCCCCGCCGCCAACCTCCAACACCTGATGCTGCGCCAGGACGTCATCGACGCGGTGGCGGCCGGTCGGTTTCACGTGTGGACCGTCGATCACGTCGATGCCGGCATCGCGCTGCTGACCGGCCTGCCGGCAGGCGAACGTGGCGCCAACGGCCGCTATCCGAACGACACGGTCAACGCGGCCGTTGAGCGGCGGTTGGCCGCGTTCAGCGCGCGCCGTCGCGACGCCGGCGACGATCCGGCCAGCCCGTCATCATCGTCCAGGCGTGGGCGGCCGAGGCGCCCGGCGCCGGTCGACCCCGACGACGGTGCGGAGGGACGGCAGGGACGAGGCTAGGGCGTCGCCGGCAATGCCGCCAGATCGGACAGCGTCCACTTTGTCTTGCCCTCCAGCAGGATGCCCTGTTGGAGCGGCTCGAAGCGTCGATTGCCTTCCACGCTCGTAGTGGCGACGACGTAGTACAACGAGGTCAGACCGTCCGGACCGGCGAGTGAATCCGACTCGCCGACGCCCGTTAGCTCGGGCTGGTTCTCGGCCGAGTACGTGGACAGCGTCAGCGGGATCTTCGTCTTGAACCCGATGACCCAGACGTAGCCTGATGAGTAGCCGAGCGCGCTCGAGTCCGGCGCGGCCAAGCCGCGCAGGCTGCGCAATGCGGGGGTGGTCATCTGGCGGACGATCACGTTCTGCATGTCCGGCTCGGGATCCCGCACCACGGCGCCGAAGAGGCTCTTGATCAGCGCCACCATGCCCGCCTCGTCCTCTTTCGTGAGCGAGGTGACGGCAGCGGTGGGCGTAGCGGCGTCCACTGCGGCGCCGGCGTCCGCAGCGTTCGCCTCCGCGCTAGGCGCCACGCCGTTCGCGTCCGTGGGCTGCGCACTGGGCTTCGTGGCGCCGCCGCAACCGGCGACAGCGCTCAGGCCGATACACAAAAGCAATGCCAGGAACGGCATGCGCGGCCCTCGGCGGACGGAAGCGGTCTCGATTCGAATGCGCTTCATGGGCAGTTGACTCCTTGTCGGATCCGAACGGTAGCGGCCAACCAGGCGGCGGCCGGAGAAGAGCGGTGCGGAGTCCAGAGACTGTCGGGCGGGGCGGGGCACCGGCGCTTGGGCGCTGTTCACGGGGAAGAGTCTAGCGCCGACCACCTCGCAATCGCGGATCCAGGATATCGCGTAGGCCGTCACCGAGGAGGTTGAAGCCCAGCACCGTCAGCATGATCGCCACGCCCGGGAACGTGACGAGCCACCAGTAGGCGCTGAGGCTCTGGCGGTTGTCCGCCAGCATGAGGCCCCACTCGGCCAGCGGCGGCTGGGCGCCGAGCCCGAGGAAGCCGAGCCCCGCCGCTTCCAGGATGGCGGTGCCGATGCCGAGGCTGGCGGCGACGATCAGTGGCGCGAGAGCGTTCGGCATGACGTGGCGCACGAGCAGCCGCCACGGTCCGGCGCCGAGGGCGCGGCTGGCGGCGACGTAGTCCTTGCCGCTCTCGGCCAGCACGGACGCCCGGACGATCCGCGCGTACGTCGGGATGGATACGATCCCGACGGCCAGCATCGCGTTGATCAGCCGCGGTCCGGTCAGGCTGACGATGCCGAGCGCCAGCAGCAAGCTCGGAAACGCGAGCATGACGTCCATCAGGCGCATGATCACGCCGTCCGTCCAGCGCCCGAAGAAGCCCGCCACCGCCCCCAGCGCCGTGCCGACGGCGATCGCCAACGACACGCTGGTCACGCCGATGAGCAGCGACGTGCGCGCGCCGTACACGACGCGGCTGGCGACGTCGCGACCGAGCTTGTCGGTGCCCATCCAGTGCCGCAGGGACGGCGGCTGCTTCGATTCGCGCATGACGGCGGACCAGATGCCGTCCGCGTCCGGGTGCTGCACGGACAGCCAGGGCGCGAACACGGCGCACGCCGCCAGCAGGACGATGATGCCCAGACCGACCATCGCCAGGCGGCTGCGCCGCACGCGGCGAAGGGCGCCGCGCCACGGGGAGAGCGGCGCGGCGGGCGGTCGCGGCGGGAGGACATCGGCGGCGCTCATTCGAACCGGATGCGCGGGTCGAGCCAGGCGTACGACAGATCGACGATGAGGTTGATGAGCACGAATGTTCCGGCGAACAGCAGCACACCGGCCTGCACGACCGGGAAGTCGCTGCCGGTGATCGCTTGCACCGTCCACCGGCCCACACCGTTCCACGAGAAGATCGTCTCCGTTAGCACGGCGCCGGACAGCAGCGACCCGGTTTGCAGACCGATGACCGTCACGAGCGGCAGCAGCGCGTTCTTCAGCGCGTGGCGGGCGATGACCGTCCGTTCCGAGACGCCCTTGGCGCGGGCGGTGCGGATGTAGTCCTGGCCCAGCACCTCGAGCATGTTCGAGCGCGTGATGCGGGCGATGAACGCGGCGGGGATCGTCGACAGGGCGAACGCCGGCAGCGCGAGGTGGCGCAGCACGACGCCGAACGCGTGCAGATCGCCCGCCCGCAGCGCGTCCAGGGTATACAGCCCGGTCCAATGCGGGATGGATAGGCCGGACGGCAGACGGCCGAGGCTGGGGAACCACTGGAGCGTGTTGGCGAACACGAAGATCAGCATGAGCCCAAGCCAGAACACGGGCATCGAAACGCCGAGCATGGCCCAGATCATCGCCCCGACGTCGAGCGCGCTGTTGTGGCGGGCGGCGGCGAGGATCCCCAGCGGCACGCCCGCGCACAGCGCGAGGATGATCGCCGTGATCGCCAGCTCGATGGTGGCCGGCATCTTCTCGCGCAGCTCCAGCCACACCGGACGCTTCGTCTTGATCGAGCGGCCGAGGTCGCCGTGGGCGATGCGGCCCACGTACTCGATGTAGCGCACCGGGAGAGGGTCGTCCAGGCGGTACCGTACGCGGATCTCAGCGCATGACTCGGGCGTGTAGTGGTCGCCGAGCAACGCGACGCACGGGTTGCCGACGGCGTGCTGCATCGCGAACGTGAGGAACGTGATCCCGATGAGCACCGGGATCACGGCGAACAGGCGGCGGACGATGAAGGCCGACATCGCGCGGCTATCCGATCGGGGCGGCGAGCGCGCTGTGCGCGGCCAAGCGCCGGGCGCGCAGGCGCCGCACCCGTCGCGAGGGCTGGCGAGCCCGATGCGCGGTGGGTGCGGCGCCCCGCGGGATGCTCAGGCTGCGGCTACTTCGCGACCCGCGTCAGCATCTGCTGCAGCGGGCTCGCCGTATAACCGGTGACGTTGGAACGGAAGACGATGGGCGGCGAGCGATGGACCAGCGGCACGGCGAGGATGCCGTCGTGGACCTTCTGGTTCGCTTCCTCGTACATCTGCGCTCGCTTGGCGGGGTCGGCGGTGGCCGCCGCGTCCTTGAGCAGCGTCGCCAGCGCGGCGTCCGGCGGAGCGGCTTTGCCGTCCTTGCTGTTGAACGACGACTCGGCGCCGCAGAAGAACTGGCACAGGAAGTTGTCCGGATCGCCGTTGTCCCCGCCCCAGCCCAGCATGAAGATGTCCGCCTTGCCGTCGCGAACATCCGGCAGGTACTTGCCGCCCCAGTCCGGCGACTGGATCTCGGTCGTGACGCCGAGCTCCTGCAGCTGCGCCTGGATGTACTCACCGAGCTCCTTTGGCTGCGGGAAGTAGAAGCGGGACACGGGCATCACGTAGAACTGGACCTTCTCCGGCAGCTTGGCCTTGGCCGTGCACTTTTCAAGCGACGCCTTGGCGGCGTCCATGTCGAACGGATAGTCGACGATCGTCTTGTTGTAGCCCCACAGGCTGGGCGGCATCATCTCGGCGGCCGGTTCGGCGTCGCCAGCGTACATCGAGGTCACGATCGCCGCCTTGTCGATCGCCTGCGCCACGGCCATGCGGCAATCGATGTTGTCCCAGGGCGCGATGGCCTGGTTGAACCCGAGGTAGCCGACGTTGTTCGGCGGCTCGAGGGTCAGCGTGAGGTTGGCGTCCTCCTTGGCAGCGGCGATGTCGTCCGGATTGAGCTGCGTCATGCCATCGAGCTCGCCGTTTTGGAGGGCGAGGAAGCGCGAGGTGTTGTCCGGGACGGCCCGCAGCTCGATCTTGGCCGTTGCCGGCGCATCCCCCCAGTACGTGGGGTTCGCGTCCAAGGTCAGGTGATCGTCCTTCACCCACTCGGACACCATGTACGGGCCGGTGCCGACGGCGATCGGCGTGCCGTTCGGCGTGCCGTAGCTATCGCCCGCCTTCTCGACCGCCGCGGGGCTCGAGAAAGCGAAGTTGCTCATCGCCAGGTTCTGCAGCAGCGGTGCGCTCGGGCGGTTCAGCGTGATCGTCACCGTCTGCGGGTCGACGGCCGTCGCGGCGGCGAAGACGGACTTGGGCGTGCCGTCGTCGTTCTTCTCGTCCTTGAGTCCCTGGAACATCGACTTCCAGTATTCGAACTCCCAGTCGGAAAAGTGCTGCGGATGGGAAGCGTCGAACCAGCGGTTGAAGTTCCAGACGACGGCATCCGCGTCGAACGCCGTGCCGTCCTGGAATGTCACGCCGCCGCGCAGCTTGAACGTCCACGTCAAGCCGTCGTCGCTGGACGACCACTCGGTGGCCAGGGACGGCTCGACCTCGGTGCTGCCCGGCTTGTAGCGCGTCAAGCCCTCGTAGATATGCCACGTGGCCAGGAGGGACTCGCTGTCCGTGACATCGGCCGGGTCCAGCTTCGTGGCGTCCTCGGCGTGGCCGAACACCAGCGTATCGGCCGCCGTCTTACCGACCTCGGGACCTTCCGTCGGCGACTCGGAGACGCTGGCGGCGGTCGGATCCGGCGCGACCGTCGTCGCTTGGCCGCACGCGGCAAGGCTGGTGAACAGGGCGGTGGCGGCCAGTGACCGCACGACCCGCGTAGCGGTTCGCGACATTGCGTAATCTCCTCAACGTGGTGCGGGCGGCGACGCCCGCGACGGGCGCACCGCGGCCCCGGAGACGCGTGGTCTCATGAGCGGCCGGCGGCCCAGCGTGGCCGGCGATTATGGCGACGCCGATGCGCGGCGTCAATTCGCCTTTCCGCGGCGGCCCGCACCGCGTGGAGCGGGTGCGGGCGACGCTAGACGAGGAAGGGTGGCGCCGCGCGGAGGCCGCCGCTGAACAGGTCGAACAGCGGGCCGACCGCGCCCCATGTCAGGAGCCACAGGAAGAACATGATCACGACGATCGCGACGAGCATCATGTACGAATACGTGCGGCTGTCGTAGCGCAGGTGCATGTAGAAGGCCGCGACCAGGCCGGCCTTGAAGAGCGCTGTCACCATCAGCGCGCCGACCAACGCGCCGCTCGGGCGCGCCGGGTCGTTGCCTTCCATCATCGCCGGGATCTGAAGCTCGATGGCCGTCAGGATCGCGAGCGAGAAGAAGACGATCCAGTACGCGCGCACGGACGGTCCGTGATGGGCGTGCTCGGCCGCGAGGCCGGGAGTGGGTTCGGTCATCGACGTCCTCCAACGGGGCGTGGTCGGCGAGGTGAATGCGGGGCGGTGCTCAGAGCAGGTAGACGATCGTGAACAGGATGATCCAGACCAAGTCGACGAAGTGCCAGTACAGGCCGAACAGCTCGACGCCGGCGTGGTCTTCCTGGGTGTACAGCCCCAGGTGCGCCTTGACGGTGAAGATGATCAGCATGATCACGCCGGCGAACACGTGCATCCCGTGGAAGCCCGTCATCGCGAAGAACGTTGTTCCCATGAGGACGCTGCGCCCTTGATCCGCCAGGTCCTTGGGGATGCTGTTGAACCAAAGGCCCTCGTGCGCGAGCTTCGTGTACTCGTAGCCCTGGATCGAGAGGAAGATGATGCCCAGTACGAGCGTGACGGCCAACAGCTGCGTCAGGCGTCGCTTGTTGCCCTTTTGGATCGCGTCGAGCGCCATCACGACGCTCATGCTCGAGACGATCAAGAGGAACGTGTTGAGCGCCGTGAGCGGGATGTTCAGGACGTGCTGGATCTCGTGCGGCGTCGGCCACATGCCCACCGGGTTCGGGTTGGCGGCCGTCGGCAACGGCGACGTCATGCGCAGCACGATGTAGCTGAAGATGAGGGCCGAGAAGAACAGGATCTCGGAGCCCAGGAACAGCCAGACCGAGAGCTTGCGGGACGGCAGACCCGTCGCCGTTGCGGCGGGCGCGCCCATGACCGGGGCTTCGACGTGTGCGCTCATCGGCGTCCAATCCTCCCGAAGTGCTGCTTGCGCGCGTTCGTTGCGAACGAACGTGCCTCGCGTACGAAGAGATCCTAGAACGACAGAAGCGTCGCCAGGAGCACGAGCCAGACGGCGGCGACGAGCCACCAGAACCACGCGCTGACCCGCGCCCACAGGTGCGAGCCGGCATCGAACCGGCCGCTCAGCCCCTGCGAGAGCGCGATGCCCAGCAGGACCAGCCCCGCGACGACGTGCAGGCCGTGAAAGCCGGACAGGATGTTGAAGAGCGGCGTGAACATGTCCTCGCCCGCCAGCCAGCCGCCCATGTGGACGAACTCGCGCCACTGGCCGACGAGAAACGCCACGCCGAGACCGAACGTAACCCCCAACCAGACGAGCCCGTATCGGATGTGCCCGCGCCCGAGCGACCGCAGCGCCGCCCACACCGTGCCGGCGGAGGCTAGGAGCGCCGTCGTGTTCGCGATGAGCAGCGTGCGATCGGGCAGCGGCACGCCGGGCGGCGGCCACGCCGTCGCCTGGCGGCGGATCTGCCACGCGGACGCGACCA
>JBDTSC010000049.1:0-14418 GCA_039931375.1 Ardenticatenales bacterium | reverse complement strand
TCGTCAAGCTGCACGGCGACGCGGTCTGGCGCGATCTGTCCGCGCTGCGGTACCACTTTATGACCCAACCGCTGCCGACGGTCTCGGCGTGGTGGGCGCACCAGCTGCCGCCGGGCATCCTGCGGGCGATGACGGCCGCCGCACTGGCGATCGAGGTGATCGCCCCGCTGCTCGTGTTCGGCGGGCCGCGCGCGCGCCGCGTCGCCGCCGCCGCGATCGTCGTCCTCCAGCTGGCGATCGCGGCCACGGGCAACTACGGCTTCTTCAACCTGCTGACGATCGTGTTGTGCGTCGCCCTGCTGGACGACGATGCGTGGCGGTGGCTGTGGCGGTCGCGATGGCAGCTGCGGCGGCGCGGGGCGCGATCTGTGGCGGAGGCGACGTCCACGACGCCGCTCTCGTCGGATCGCCCTCCACTCCCACGCCGCCGGCGCCCGATCGAGGCGGCGGTCGTCGTCCTCGTGCTGTGGCTGACGGCCGCGCCGCTCGTGCTCGCGGCCGGCTGGTACCCGCCGGCGGCCGTGGCCGCGCCGCTGTTGGCGCCGTTCGTGGCCCTATCGTCGTGGCGGATCGTCAACCCGTACGGGCTGTTCGCCGACATGACGACGACGCGGCCCGAGCTGCGGATCGAGGGCACGGCGGACGGCGTGGCGTGGCGGCCGTACGATCTGCATTGGCTTCCGGGCGACGTCCAGCGGGCGCCGCGCCTGGCCGGGGTTCACATGCCGCGGCTGGACTGGCAGCTGTGGTTCGCCGCGCTGCAGGCCGATGGCGGCGGCGGCGCGCCGGACTGGCTCGTGCGCTTCCTCGACCGGCTGAAGGCGGGGGAGCCGACCGTCACGGCGCTCCTGGCGCGGGACCCATTCGCGGGACGAGCACCGCTCGCGGTGCGTGCGGTGCTCGTCCTGGATCGCTTCACGACCGTCGCCGAGCGGCGGGCCGGCGGTGCGTGGTGGGTTCGAACGGGAGGCGTGACGGTGATCACGCGGTGAGAGCCGCGCCGGTCCTACCCGTTCGCGCCGCTGCCCACGACAAAGCTGAGCGGCGTCGGCACCTCGATGCCGAGGGTGTGGGCGGTGAAGAAGAGGGCGAACGCGATCGCGACGCCGAACATGAACGTCGCACCGATCAGCCACAAAGCCCGCAGGCGCATCCCAAACTCCATGATCAAACCTCCAAGGGAAACAAAGGGTCAAACGATCGAATCGAGCACCATTCGGCCGCCGTCGGGCGACTTCGAACAGCTATGACGCGCGACCCAGCGCACGGATACGCCGACTTCCCAACCTCTTACCGGACGCTTACCAATCGCTGACGCCGCCCTCACCCCCGCGTCCGGCGCGCGAGCCACCCCATCGCGCCCGGCAGCCCCGCCAGGACGCGCGCGGCGGGCTCGGCGAGCCGCGGCCGGAGCACGACGGGCTGCAGCGCGCGCGCCAGATGCATCCGGCGCCCGAACGCATCCCACCAGGCGCGATCCCACGCGGCCGCCAGCCGGCCGCGGCCCACGTCGTCCAGCGGACGCCCGTCTTGCGCGAGCGCGTCCGCGATGAGGTCGGCCAGCCGCACCGCGCTCTCCAGGGCCATCGCCTGCCCGTCGCCGACCAGCGGCGCGATCATGCCGGCCGCGTCGCCCACATACAGCCGATCGGCATCGCCGCGGTCCTTGAAGTCGAACGTCACCTGCGCCACCGCGTGCACGACATCGTCCACCGGCGCCAGGCCCGCCAGCCGCGCGCCCAGCGTCCGGTTCGCGCGGCCGGCGCCGGCGACGATGGACGGCCACGCCGCGCCCCCGACGCCCCGGACGAACCGCTTATGGACGAGCAGGCAGGCGTTCACCTCGCCCGTTTCGATCGCGGTCAGGCCGCAATAACCGCCGTCGAACACGTGCATCTCCACCCGCCCCGCCAGCGCCGCCGCCGTCGCGGCCCCCGCGTCGCCCTCGATCACCCGCATGTGCCGCTTCAGGCCGATGAACGGCGTCCGCCGCGCCGCGAACGGCCGCTCGTTCGCGCGATCGAGCCGGCTCCACCTCCCGTACGCCGCGACGACGAGGCTGGCGCGAAGGACGCGCGAGTCGTGCGGTGCGCGCGGCGACGCCCCGCGCGGCGGCACCGTTGCGCCCAACGTCGACGACGCCTCGTCGGTTGTCGCCGCGTCGGTGCTGGCCGCCGAGGACGACGCCCCCCCAGCCGCCGCGACGACCACCTCGACCCCGCCGTCCGCCGCCGCGCGCACCGCGACGGCCTCCGTCCGCTCGAGCAGGCGCACGCCCGACGTCAGAGCGTGCGCGGCCAGGACCGCGTCCAGCGCGCTGCGACTCAGGCCCCAGCCCTCGCCGGGCAGCGGCACGTCGAGCGTGAAGCCGGACGGGAGCGTGAAGCGGGCGGCGCCGAGCGCCGGCGGCCCGAGCGCGGCCAGGGCGTCGTAGCAGCCGATCGTCCGCAGGAGCCGGCCGGCCTCGGGGCTCAGGAACTCGCCGCACAGCTTGTCGCGCGGAAACGCATCCCGCTCGAGCAGCACGACGTCGATGCCGCGGCGCGCCAGCAGCGCGGCCAAGGCCGAGCCGGCGGGGCCGGCGCCGATGATGACGACGTCGGCGGTGTCCACTGCTTCCACATCCGCGTCCGTATCCGCGCCGACGTCGGCGTCGTGAGGACCGTGGACCTCGATGCGGACGTCGACATCGCGGTCGGCGTCCGCCGGCGCCGGCGTCATCGCTCGTTGCGCCGCCGACGATCCGCGCGCCCGTCGGCTTGCGACGCGCGGCCGGTCTTATCGGCCACCAGCTGCCAGCGGAAGAGCGGCCACCAGCGCAGGCGCGTCTCGGACGGCGGCCAGCCGGCGCGGGCCGCGAGGGTGCGCAGCTCGGGCGCCGTGAAGCCGCGCAGGACGCTGACCGGGGCGTCGTGGCGGATGAGGCGGTTGCGCCACGCCAGGGCGGACAGGGCGCGGATGCCGTAGTAGGCCAGCGGGTGGCGGTGGAGGTCGTTCACCACGACGCCGCGATCGGCCAGGTGGTACATCTTCGCCAGGGCGCGCACGGCCAATGCATCCGGAAAGTGGTGCAGCACCATCGCGGCGTGGACGATGTCGTACCGGTGCCGGCCGGGGAGGAGCGCAAAGAGATCGCCCTGCTCGACGTGGATCGTCGAATAGGCGCGGCACGCCTCGCGCGCATAGGCGGCCGTCGCGGCGGCGAGGTCGATGGCTGTCACGTCCAGGCGGATCCCGCGCGCGGCGCAGGCGTCGACGAGTCGGCGCGGCGCGTCGGCGGCGCCGGTGCCGACGTCGAGCAGCGTGGCCGTCGGCGCCGCGTCCAGGAGCCGCAGCACGCCGTTGACGCTGGGCGGATAGCCGCCGAGGATCGTGTTGATGCCGGTCAGCTGCCGCAGCGTTTCGTTCAGCTCGGGGCCGCCGATCGACGGATCGTCCATCAGCTCGTCGTCCGTGCTCCGCTGGGCGAAGCGGCGGACGTTGGCGCGGCCGGGCGTCGTCGGGCGCATGGTCCTACCGGTCCACCCGCAGCACCGCGCCCTCGATGCTGAGGCCGGGGCCGAAGCCGAGCGCGACGACGTCGCCGCCGTCGTCACCACCCGCTGCGCCGCCTTCCTCGCCCGCCGCGCGCAGGCGCGCCAGCTCCCGCTGGATCACGAACAGGATCGTCGCGCTGGACATGTTGCCGTAGTCCCGCAGCACGCCGAACGCCGACGAGAGCTGTGCGTCCGAGAGCGCCAACGCCCGCCCGAGCCCCTCGACGATCCGCTTGCCGCCCGGATGGATCGCCCAACCCGCCACCCGCGCCCGCGCCGAGCCGCTGCCCGCCAGCAGCACGTCGACGAACGGGCCGATCGCCTCGGACAGCGTGTCCGGCACGGCATCCGAGAGCGTCATCACGAAGCCGTGGTCGCCGATTCGCCAGCCCATCTGGTCCAGGCTGTCGTCGTGGATCCGGCTGTGCGTGCCGCGCAACGTGCCGTGGCCGCCGGGAAAGCGGCCATCGGCCGCCCAGATCGCCGCCGAGGCGCCGTCCGAGAAGAGGCAGTTGGCGATCAGCGTCTCGGAGGCGTCATCCCGTTGGAAGTGCAGGCTGCACAGCTCGACGCACACCTGCAGCACGACCGCGCCCTCGTCCGCGCCGACGATCGCGCCGGCGTTGCGCAGGCCGTTGAAGCCGGCGTTGCAGCCCATGAAGCCGATGACGGTGCGCTGGACGGTCGGCGCGAGGCCGAGCCGGCGGACGAGCATCACGTCGGGGCCGGGCGCGAAGAAGCCGGTGCACGTGCTGATCACCAGGTGCGTGACGTCGCCCGGCGCGATGCCGGCCTCGGCCAGCGCCGCGCGCGCCGCCTCGGCCGCCAGGTCGACGGACGCCTCGCGGTAGACGGCCATCCGATCCGCCGTCGTCGGGAACGGGTGGAGCGCCCAGTTGGGCGGGAAGAAGCAAAAACCGTCCGGATCGACCTTGGTGTAGTCCGCCAGGATGCTGAAGCGGCGTTCGATCCCGCTCTCCGCGTACAGGCGTCGGATCAGGCGCGCGCTGCGCACGGGCCGCCGCGCGGCGGACGCCGGCTCAGCCACCGGTGACGTCGACCGCGCCGCCAACACAGCCTCCGCCGCCGTCCGCTCCGCTTCGGCGGCGACGACGCGGGCCATGAAGGCGCCGACGGCGGCCTGCGGCGAATGGTGGGGCGGCGTGGCGATACCGAGGCCGTACAGCCGTGTCGTCGTCCCCATCTCACGCCCCTTTGTGCGCCGCTCGGCAGTTGCCGGCGGCTGCGAACGGACCGCCCTACACCCCCCACGCCAACGCGCACAGCCGCACGTCCACGTTGGCCTTGGTCGGCCGCACCGCCACGCGCTCCAGCGCCACCGCCGCCGGGTCGATCCGCGCGCTGATCGCGGCGATCTCGTCCCGGAACGTGCCGTCCAGCGCGTCGATCTGCGCCTGCGTCGCGACCACGTCGTCCTTGGCGCGCGTGACGTCCTCGCGCTCCTTCATGCCGCGCGAGACGCCGCGCGCGGCGGCCTTGGCCATGCCCAGCATCGTGCGGCGGCCGAGGAGGGCGCCCAGGATCGTGCCGGCCAGGCCGGTGGTGGAGTCGGACTTCTCCTTGTCGACGCGCTGCTCCGCCTTGCGGAGCCGCTCCTCCAGTTGGCGCATCTTGGGACCGTACTTGGCCTTCAGCGCCTCGGTCTGCCGGTCCCGCTCCTGGCGGGACGCGTCGGCCAGGCGGATGCGGAAGGCGCGCTCGTCCTCGTCCGCGCGGCCGTACGTGCTCAGGTCCGGGCAGAACAGGAGGTCCACCGCGCTGTTCGCGTACAGCCAGTCGGCCAGCGTCTTGCCCCACGCCGTGTAGCTCCTTGCCTGCACGCCCGCGCCGGGGAGCGGCGCGAAGCGGGCATCGGCCGGCGGGCGCGACGCGAGATCGTCCAGCGTGAGGTGCGTCGCGATCGCCGACGCCCAGTCGACGGCGACGCCGCCGTCGGTGATCGGGGCCAGGAGGACGTGCTCGCGGGTGACGTCGACGCCCGTCTTGCGGTCCGCGAAGCGGACGGCGGCCACGCCGATCGCGTGCGGGCGATACAGCGGGTTCGGGGCGATCGGGCCGCGCTCGGGCAGGAAGTACTGCGTGACGTCGGGCGGCAGAACGGGCAGCTGGGCGTCTGGGAACGCGGACCCAGTCGACGAGGCGGACGAGGCGGACGAGGCGCTTGACGCGGGCGATAACGGCGCGGGCGATAACGGCGCGGGCGACGGGTCGAACGGCACGGCGCCGGGTGGACCGCCCGCGGTCGTTCGCGGGACCGACCGAGGAGGCACGGCGGCGACCCCAGCCGCCCCGGCCGTGTCGTCCGCCTTACGGCCGGCCATCAGGCGCTTGATCTGATCGCGCGCGAGCGGGCCGCGCAGGTAGCTCATCGCCCAGCGGGTCGTGAAGATGACCGGGGCATTCTCATGGACGTTGTTCATCAGGAAGACGCGCTTGCCCAGGCCGGCCAGCGTCTCCTCCATCGCGCCGCGGTCGAACCGCTCGGCGCCCGCCGCGGCGCCCTCGAGGCCGTCCAAGATCCGCTGCTTGTCGCGGTCCGTCTGGAGCCGCCCGATCAGCCAGGTGCCGATGTTGGACAAGCCCTTGTAGTCCAGATCGACGGGGTTCTGGGTGGCCAGGACGACGCCGAGGCCGAAGGCGCGGGCCTGCTTGAGGAGCGAGAGGAGCGGCGTCTTGCTGGGCGGGTTGGCGGTGGGCGGGAAGAAGCCGAAGATCTCGTCCATGTACAGGATGGCGCGCAGGGAGGACGTGCCGCTCTGCGTGCGGACCCAGGCCAGGACCTCGTTGAGCAGGAGCGACACGAAGAACATCCGCTCCGCGTCCGAGAGGTGGCTGATCGTCAGGATCGCGGCGCGCGGCCGCCCTTGCGGGTCGTGGAGCAGGCGGTCGATGTCCAGCGCCTCGCCGGACAGCCAGACGTCGAAGCCGGGCGCCGCGAGCAGGTTGTTCAGGAGCATCGCCAGCTCGTGGCGGTCCTTGGGGGCATAGAAGGCGTCCGTGGCCAGCGCGCCGACGGTGCCGAAGGGCGGCTTTTGGATGAGCGCGATCAGCTCCGCCAGGCCGACGTCCTTGCCGTTGCGCCACGCGTCCTCGAAGATCCGCGCGACCAGGATGTGCTCGCGGCTGCGCAGCGGGTCGGCGTCGATGCCGAGCAGGGCCAGGAGGCTCGTGGCGGTGGTCGTGATCCGCTCGCGCAGCAGGTCGTCGTCCGCGATGAGGGCGGGCGGCGGGGCGCCGAAGCTCTTGAGGATCGAGATCGGGATGCCGGCGCTCGAGCCGGGGGTGTAGATGCAGATGTCCGCCGTCCGCCGCAGCGCCGCGATCCGCGCGCCGTCCTCGCCCCAGTCGGCGAGCCCCTTTTGCCACATCGCGGCCTGCTGCGCCGCATAGTCCGGCACGCTCACGCCCGCCACGGAGGCGTCGTCCGGGTTCACCCACGGCTCGAAGTCGCTGGGCCGCAGCTCCGGGAACGTGAGCATCAGGTTCGTCAGATCGCCCTTGGGGTCGATGATCAGCGCCGGGACGCCGTCCAGCAGCGCCTCCTCGATCAGCGAGATGCACAGCCCCGTCTTGCCGCTGCCCGTCATGCCGATGCACAGGGCGTGCGTCGTGAGGTCGTTCGCGTCGTACAGCAGCAGCTCGTCCGTCGCCTTCCTGGCCGTCAGGTCATACTCGCGGCCGAGGTAGAACGTGCCGAGCTTCTCGAAGTCGGCGGGGGTGGGCATGGCGCGCTCCTGGCGGGCGGGGCCTGGCTTCGGCCGCAGCTGGATCGGACGCCCGATTATGCCACCGCTCGCCCGTCTCATGTCCGCACGCCGATCGGTTCCTACCGGCGGTGCGGCGCGAACCCGAGCTACCGCCCCCACCCCCACCGCACCCCATGCCCCTCCACCCGCACCACCGCCTCCACCCGCCGCACCGCCCCCGCCGCCACCGGCTCCGCCCCCATCGTCGGCGCGGTGAGGTCGACGGACCACGGCCCGTCGACGTCCGCCACCGGCACGTTCCAGCGTTCCGGCTCGAGGGCGTCGCCGGCCCAAACCGCCACCGCCACGAGCTCGCCCGACGTGCGACCCGTCAAACGGCCGGTGGCCGCGTCGTACGTCGCGTCGAACGAGGGCACGCGCAGCGACGTCGACCACGCTTCGGCCATGGCCGTCGGGCGTCCAGGCGCCGAAGGCGATGCCGCGGCGGACGAGATTGACGCGGGGACGGTCAACGTCACGACGTCGCCCGCCGTGATCACCCTGGCGGCCGCTGGCAGCGTGGCCGTGAAGCGGTCGGCCGCGTCGGCGACGGCATCCGCCCGGTCCGCGCCGTGCACGATCGACAGGCGCGTGCCCGCGAGTGCCTGGCCGGTGACGGTGCGCGCGCCGATGTCGGCCGTCATGGCCGGGCCGACGAGGCGCGCCACGCGGAAGTGGCCGTTCGGCAGGCGTTCGGCCACGGCCAGCTCCGTGCCGGCGCGTGGCAGCGCGCCGTCCAGCCGCATGTCCTCGCTCGGCGGAAAGCGATAGCGGCCGTCCGCCCCGACCGTCGTCGAGATGCCCAGCGGCGACGAGCCGAGCAGCTCGAGCACCGCGCCGGGCCGGGCTGTGCCGACGACGGTGGCGGTCGCGTCGGCGGCGCCATCGCCGTTGGCGTCGCCATCGACACCGGCGTTCGCGGCCACGTCGACGGTCGCGGCGCCGCCCGCACCGGCCACGGCATGCGCGTCGTCCTCGCCGGCCGCGCCGACATCGACCGCCGCCGTGATCGCCTCGACATCCACCTCTACCACCTCCCCGTCGAGCGTCGCCTTGAGCACGTCGCCGGCGGCCGTGGCGACCGGACGCCCCATATCATCCGTCAAGGGGATCTGGGCGATCTCGACCCACGGCCGCACCGTCCGGCCCGTCGCGACGACGCGGCCGGCGCGCTCCAGCGACAGTCGCACGTCGGCGTAGTAGAGCGCCTGGACGCCGACGGTCGCGCTGCCGCTGGCCACGTGGAGCATCGGCGCCTGGTAGCAGTAGAAGAGCCGATCGCCCGACGCCAGGTACTCCGTGATGTAGTAGTGGGAGGCGGGGTGCAGCCGGACCTTGGGCCGCATCGACCATGCGCCGTCCGGACCGACCGCGCCGCGCGGCTCGTCGAGCTCGCCGGGGTACCACGGGTTCCAGAGCGTCGCGTCCAGCGGGTCGCCCGGGACGCCAAGGCCGGTCAGCGTGCCCGCCGCGAGGTCGTGGTGCGCCCGGAACGGGGGCACCGTCACCGCCAGGCGCGTCTCGCCGTCATCGACCGTCACGACATCGCCCGGCCGCGCGGCGCGGCGTCGGAACGCCGGATCGTGCGCCCAGATCGACGCGCGGCCGTCGATGTCGCCGACGCCGCGGCCCGTCGCCAGCACGGCGCCATCCGGCCCCGCCAGCGTCAGCGAGACGACCGCACCCGGCCGCAGATACGTCGCCACATCGCCCGGATGGAGCGAGACGCGCGCGAACGGAACGCGCCGCGGCACGTTCAGGCGCACCCCGCCGACGGTGACGGCCACCCGCACCTCGTCGTCCCCGCGGAGCGCGACGCCGTCGCCCAAGCGGGCGATGAACGCGCCGTCCGCGTCCGCGAACGCCTGCGCGGCGTGCGGCGCCGTCGCGGCATCGGCCGATGGCGCCGCCGTCGCGCCCGCGTACGCCGCCTGCTCCGGCGGCGGTTCGCTGTCTCCCGCGCCGCTGTCTCCCGCGCCACTGTCTCCCGCGCCAGTGTCTCCCGAGCCGCTGTCTCCCGCGCCACTGTGCGATTGGGCCACCACCATGTCGACGACCGCCCCGGCCGCCGTCGTGCCGCTGACGACGTCGCCGCCGCGGCCGAAGTGGAGGACGAGCGGCGGCACGACCCAGTCGTAGCCGCGGTTGTGGTCGTTCACGTGGACGATGTCGCCCGTCTCCGGCAGCACGTCCCCGCCGTGCCCATCCCGCAGCAGCGCCGACCACCGCCCATCGCGCGAGTCGAGCACCGCCGCCCCGATCGCCCGCAGCGCGCCGGACGCGGACCGGACCGTGATCGACAACGGCCCGACCGCGCCGGCGGCCAGCTGGCCGCCGATCTCCGCCTCGGTGAACGTGACGGCGAGCGTCGCGCCCGCGCCGCTCCCCGGCGCACCCGCCGACCCGCGGCCGTCGTCGCTCGGCCCATCGCCCGCGTCGCCGCCGCGCCCGCAGCCGACCAGACCCAGGCAGGCAGCCAGCAACATCGCCGCGGCGAGCACAGAGGAGGTGAACTGGCGGGCGGACGACACGTTCGGCATGGCGCGATCCTCGTATGACATTGGGAGCCGCGAGTATATCGCGCCTCAGCCGCGCAGCGCCGCCGACGCTCCCTCCAGATCGATCGCCTCGACGTCGATCCCGTCCGCCAGCACGCGGAACCAGGCGCACGCTCGCGCGTGCTTGTCCGCCAGATCGTCCAGATCACGCACGGCGTACAGCTCGGCCAGCGCCGCGGCGTCCGCCTCCGGCAGGTCGTCGTGCAGGTACCGTGCGCCAAAGTCGAAGCGAAGCGGGCGATGTGCGATGCCGAGCAGCACCACGAGCGGCCGCAGCGTCAGCCCATGGTAGAACGCGATGGCGTCGATGAAATGCCCCCGGACGACCTCCTTCGTGACGAGCGGCTGGAACAGATCGAACCGCCCGACCGCCTCCTCGAACGCCCGCCGCAACCGCACCCGATGCGCGGCCGCATCGAACGCCGGCGCCGCGACATCGTCCCCGCCCCCCAAATGGACGATCGCATGCCCGTGCTGCTCCGGCGCCAGAAACCGCTCCGCCACGCCCGGGTGCACGACGACGAGATCGAGCATGACGTACGGCCCTGCGTCCGCGACGTGATAGAACCGCTGCGAGTGCCCATGCCACGCCGGCTCCGGCACGACGAACCGCCCACGAATGCCGCCCGCCGCCTCCAGCGCGCCCTCGACGGCCGCGAAGATCGCCGCGATCGTGGCCGGCTCCTCATCCGCCGCCAACAACTGCAGGTCCGCATCGGACCACGCGTCCGCCCGCCCCCACGCCGCCGACCCGCCCTCCCACGCCGCAACCACGTCGGGCCGTCCGCGGACGGCGTCCAACACGATCGCCACGAGGGCAGGTCGGTCGATGCGGTACGTCACTGCTTTTGCCTCCATTCAGCCTCCATTCAGCTTTGCCTCCATTCAGAGGATCAACGGCTGAAGCCGTCGCTGGGGGTTGCCTACGGCAACCGCGCGCCTGCCTTCGCAGGCGCCAAGACAACGCGAGGGGAGGGCGTGAGGTTCGATCGGTGGGGGTTGAGTGGGGCGACAATGGCTCGATGGCCGATCGGCACACGTCGCGGCACACAGGCACCCGATTAGGGGGGTCCCGGGGGGACGAAGTCCCCGCCGGGCCGGGGTGCAGGGGCCAGGTGGCCCCTGCTCAACGCACGAACTCAGCCGCCCCGCCACCCCCGCCGAGGCCCTGCGGCTCTGCACCTCCTACCCGTGTGTCAGAACAACATCTACGGCAACATCTACGGCAACATCTACGGCAACCCTTCCACCCGAAGGCTCACCGGCAAGTACGCCTTGCTCCTCCCCGCCCCCGGCGTGTCCTGCGCCCCCGGCGTCCCACTCGCCCCCGGCGTCCCGCTCGCCCCCGGCGTCGCCGTTCCGCCCCGCGGCGGCTCCGCGCTCACGGTGCTCGTCGGTGTCGGTGTCGCCGTCCCCGCCACGACCGCGGTTGCGGTCGACCGCACCGCCGGCGGCTCACCATACGTGGCGATGTAGACTCCAGCCAGCCCGTCACCCACCACCACGCTCTCGCCGAAGGCAGCCAGATCGATCTCCTGCCGATCCGGCACCCCCACCTTCCCCAGATCCCTCGGCGCCGCCGCATCCCCCACATCCACCGCGTGCAGCGCGTACCCCGGCCGATCGCTCACCGCCACCCACGCCCGCCCGCCGGCCACCGCGACCGCCACCGGCCAGTCGTCGAACGCCAGCGCGCCCAGCCGCGTGAACTCGCGGGGCGTCGTCGCAGCGTAGATCGCCAACCCCGCCGTCGTCGCCGCCACGTACAGCTTGCCGTCCGCGAAAGCCAACCCAGCCGCGCCGCCCTCCACGGTCCAACTGCCGCCGGCCGGGATCGTCCGCGGGTTGCGCACATCGAACGCCAACAGGTTCGTCTGGTCCACATCACCCGTCAGCACCCAGACCGTGTCCGCCGACGCGGCCAGCGCGAACCCCTCCGCCACACGCTTCTCGCCGAGGCTCTTGGGCTGCGTCGGGTCCTTCAGATCGAGCACGACCAACCCATCCGCCGTCAGGCCGTAGCCCCGATCGCCGACCACCACCGCGTGCTCGAGCGCGCCGATCTCGCTATCCCCCACCTCCGACGTCAAGCGCGTGATCGCCCCCGCGTCGTGCACGTCGAACGCCGTCAGCCCGCGCGCACCGCCCGGCACCCACACCGTTTGATCCGCGAACGTCAGATCCTCCCCCGGCGCCAACGACCACGTCAACCGCCCCAGCGACGCCGCGCCGAGCACCTTGGGCGTCGCCGGCGACGGGTCGACGATCGCCAGCCGCCGCCGGTCCACGTCCCAGCCGCTGAGCAGCGCGAGCCGCCCGCCGTCCGCCCCGACCTCCACCACCGCGCCCGTCCCCTCGATCACACCGGCGATCCGCGGCGCGGACGGCGCCCCGCGCCGAACGGCCCGCACGATTCCCCCCGCGCAGCGCACCCACACCTCTTCCCCGTCCACCGCAAGCCCCTCGGCCGCCTCACCCGTCTGCCAACGGGCGGCCACGACGGGCTTCAACGGGTCGCGCACGTCGATCCGCAGGACGCCCCCGCCGCCGGTGGCCACGAACAGATCGCTCCCGTCCAGCCGCGGGTCCGCCGCCCCGCCCGGCACCGCCAGCCGCGCGGCCACCCGCGGCGCGGCGGGGTTAATAAGGTCTACGACGACCAACCCCTCCCCCGGGCTCGCGCCATACGCCCAGCGGCCATCCGTCGCCACCCCACCCGACACGTCCAAGCCCGGCAGCGAGCCGAGCACGCCGGGCGCCGCCGGGTCCGCCACGTCGATCACCGCGAACCCCTCGCCCGCCGCGAACGCCCGCCCAGCGGAAGCGTCCACCGCGACGGCGGACACGGGCCAGCCGAGGTCGGCGAACCCCGCGCGGCGCAGCCGGGCCGGATCGGCGGCGTCGATGATCGTCACCCCGAGCGCGTCCGCGCCCGTCGAGGGCACGAGCACGCGGTCGCCGATGACCGCCGGGCGTCGCCCGAGGCCGGGCAGCTCGATCGACCCAACGTCCTTGGGCTTGGCGAGGTCGCTGAGGTCGACGATGCGCACCCCCCCCGCCAGCCCGTCCTCGGCCACATACCCCGTCGTGCCCACGATCGTAAGCGCGCCGGTGTAGCTGCGATGGTGCCCGCCCGGCGACGCCGCCAGCTTGCCGACGGACTTCGCCGTCGCGCCGCTCGCGTCGTACACCCGCAGCCCCGCCTCGCCGCCGGCGACGACGAGCCGATCGCCGACGCGGGCGATGTCGCTGAGCGTGAGGCCCTGCACGTCGCTCAGGTCGAATCGGGCCCGCGTGGCGTCCACCAGCGGCTGGCCGACGTCGATCACCTGCACGCCGTCCGTATCGGCCACGACGGCGATCGCGCCGGCGGCGGCGACGGCGTACGCCCCGTTCTCGCTCGGCAGCGAGGTCAGCAGGCGCAGCTTGTTCAGATCGCGGGCGTCGATGATCCACAGGCCGTCGTGGCTGGCGCACCAGACCGTGCCGCCATAGAAGGCGACGCGATCCAGCGCGCCCTCCTGGTACGTGCCGCGGAGGATCATCTTGGCCGGGTCGGCGGCGTCGATCGCGCTCAGACCGAGGCCGTCCGCCAGGAAGACATTCGTGCCGTCGATCGCCATGGCGCTCATGAAGGCGCTCGGCGGTTGGATCTCGCCCAACGTGGCCATTTTGGCCGGGTTGGCGATGTCGAGCGCGACCAGCTGGTTCTCGTCGCCGCGGATCGTGACGTACGCGCGGTCGCCGCTGGCCGCGACCTCCTGCGCCGTCCCGTCGCCCGGCGCCTCCCAGCGGCCGAGGACCTTCGGGTTCGCCGGGTCGGCCAGGTCGACGGCCACGAGACCCTCGACGTCGTCCGTCACGAGGACCCGCTGCCCCACCACGGCCAAGCCGCCGACGTCGCCGCGGCCCTTGTACGTTCCGATGAGGCGCGGCTGGGTCGCGTCCGCGACGTCGAACACGAGGACGCCCGTTTTCTCGTCCGCCGCGTAGATCCGGCCGGGGCCGAGGGCGATCTCCCCGAGCAGCACCGGCGCCGGGTCGCTCAGGCCGATCACGCGCGGTGCGGATGCCTGGGAGACGTCGATCACCGCCAGCCGCGGCCCGATGCCCACGTAGGCCGTGGTGCCGTCGAGCGCAGCGCTCATCGCCGCGCCGCCCCAATGCCGCGCCCAGACGCCGGGCGCGGCGGCGACGTCCGCTTGCCGCCCGCCCTGCGCCACCAGCGCCACCAGCGCCGCGGTGACCGCGATGCCGATCGCGCTGGCCGTTGCCCATCGCTGGCCCACCATTTTGTGCGAGTATCCCCTGTGCGAGTTTCCGCTGTGCGAGTTTCCCATCGCCCTGCCTCCTTGCGTTTGTTCAGTGAGGGCGAATCGCCCCGCGCCAACGCGGCGACGATACATGCCTCCGGCGGTGCGGGACAAGCGGGCGCTTCGATCGGGGGCGACGGGTGGTGGGTTGGGGGGGGCGTGCAGAGCCGCAGGGCCTCGGCGCGATAAGCGGGGCGCCTGAGTTCGTGCATTAAGCAGGGGCCACCTGGCCCCTGCACCCCGG
>JBDTSC010000048.1:0-14539 GCA_039931375.1 Ardenticatenales bacterium | reverse complement strand
GGCGACCGACGTTGAACCGTCTTCCGTCGCACCGTCCCCCGTTGCCCCATCGTCCGTCGCACCGCCGTCCGTCGCACCCCCGTCCGTTGGGCCATCGCCCGTCTTGCTGATGCCGGTCGTCTCGTCGCCGGTGGCCACAGCGTTTGACGCGCTCGCGGCGCGGTACGACGAACACTTCACGGAGCATCCCGCGGGGCGTATCGTGCGCGAGGCCGTCTGGCGCGTGACGGACGCACGGTTCGGCGCCGGCGACCGCGTCCTGGACCTCGGCTGCGGCACCGGCGCGGACGCCGTGCACCTGGCCGAACGCGGCTGCGACGTCGTCGCGCTCGACGCCTCGCCCGCGATGGTCCAGCGGACCCGCGCCGCCGCCGCTGCCGCGGGACCGGCGGTCGACCGCCGCGTCCGCGCCGCGGTCGCCGACATCGCGGACGGCGCGGGCTGGGCGGCGGCGGATGCGGCCGAGGAGGTCGTCGACGGTGTGGATGGCGGCATGCGCGATTGCGGAGGCCGCGCGTTCGACGGTGCGCTGTCGGACTTTGGCGTGCTCAACTGCATCGAAGATCTCGGCCCGCTCGGCGACGCGCTTGCGGCGCGGATGGCGCCGGGAGGGCGATTCGTCGCGGTCGTGATGGCGCGCTTCTGCGCCTGGGAGACGGCGGCGGGCGTGTTGGGCGGCGATCGGCGGCGGGCGACGCGCCGCTGGTCGGGCCGCGCCATGGCCGACCTCGGCACGGGGCCGTGGCCCGTCTGGTACCGCACGCCGGGCGCGATCGTCCGCGGGCTCGGGCCGTCGTGGTCGCTGGTGCGCAGCGTGCCGATCGGCGCCGTCGTGCCGCCGACGTGGGCGGTGCGGGCGGGCGGGCGGTTCGATCGCCCCTGGCTCTGGCGGGCGTGGAGCGTCCTGGAGGCGGTGGCGCGCCGGGTGCCCACCGCGAGCGGTTGGGCGGACCACGTGCTGCTCGACCTCGTACGCGTGCCGCCACCCGGCGCCCACTCGCCTAGCGCCGACGTCCATCCGCCTGGCGCCGACGCGCTGCGCGCCGAAGCGCACCGCCCCAGCCCCGGAACGTCGACCTCGTCGCACGGGCCGTCGAAGAGCGGGCGATGAGCCAGGACGCGGGCTGGTCGATCCGATGCCCCGGCTGCGGCGCCTCTCTGGGCGCATTGCCAAACGGATCGCCAACGGCGTGCGGGGCGACGTCCGCGACGTCGCCGTCCATGTCGCTGGCTGCGGCCCCGACCCCCGCGCTGCGCTGCGCGGACTGCGGCGCCGTGTGGCCCGAGCGGGACGGCATCTGGCGTTTGATGGCGTCGGAGGACGCCGCGCGCACCGCGCTGTTCGTCGCGGAGTACACCACGGTCCGCCGCGCCGAGGGGCGTTCAGAGATGTCGGCGGCGCAGCGGCTGGCGCTGCCGTATGCGCTGGCGACGACGCCGTTGGCGTGGCAGTGGGGCATTCGGGCGGCCAGCTACCTTGCGTTGTGCGGTGGCGGCGGTGACCGTCACCGTGACCGTCGCGGCGACCGTGGCGGTGGCGGTGGCGGTGGCGGCAGCAGTAGCGGTGGCGCGGCCGGTGCCGGTCTGGCCGGCATCCCGCCTGGGCGGATCGTCGACGTCGGCGCCGGCGGGGGATGGTTGAGCTGGCGGCTGGCGGTCGGCGGCTGGTCGGCGCTGGCGGTCGACATCAGCGACGACGCGGGGGACGGGCTCGGGGCGGCGACGCCGTACTCCGTCGATCTGGCCGCGCGCGGCATGGCGGGGCGGCTCGTGCGCGCGATCGCTCACTTCGATCGGCTGCCGTTGCTGGACGGCGCGGCGGATGCCGTGGTGTTCAACGCCAGCCTGCACTATGCCGTCGATCCGGCCGCGACGTTGGCGGAAGCCGCGCGCGTCGTGCGCGCCGGTGGGCTCGTGTGCGTCGTGGACAGCCCGATCTATCGGCAGCGGGCCAGCGGCGAGCGGATGGTGGCCGAGCGGACCGCGCGCTTTGCCGCTCGATTCGGCTTTCCGTCCACGGCCCAGGGCAGCCGCGAGTTTCTCGTCGACGGCGAGCTGGAGGCCATCGGCGCGTCGATCGGCCTGCGATTTCACCACATCCGGCCGTGGGCGGGGCTCGCGTGGGCGCTGCGGCCGGCGGCGGCCCGGCTCCGGGGACGCCGCGAACCGGCGCGGTTTCGCGTGTCGATCGGCGTGCGCGTGGGTGGGATGGATGGAGCGGCGGGGGACGGCGCGGGCTGATCGGCCGGCGGCGAGGGCAGAGGCGGATGCTATAATCGCCGGATGCCGCCACACCCGACATCGACCGAGAACGCCCCGACGGCGGCGCTCTCGGAGACCGAGTACGAGATCCTCCGGCTCGTCGCCACGGGCGCGACGAACCGGGAGATCGCGCACGTGCGCACGATCTCGGAAGCGACGGTCAAGAAGCACCTGACGAACATCAATGCCAAGCTCGGCACCGCGAACCGGACCGAGGCGATGCGGCGGGCGCTCGACATGGGCCTCATCGCCCTCGGCGACCCGGCGGACGGGGCCGTCGACGAGCACGGGGGCCGGGCGCACGGCGAGGGCATGTTCGCGGCGCGGCTGGCCGAGGAGCTCGCGCGGGCCCGACGCCGCACGCGGCGGGCCGTCGCGTGGACGGTCGGCGGCGCGCTGGTCGCGATCGCGGCCGTCGTCGCCGCGGCGGTGTGGCGGGTGTCGCAGCCGCCGACGATGCCGACGCCGGCGCCGACGGCGCAGAACGCGCCGGAGGCCGCCTGGCTCCTTGGCCGCCAGCTGCCGGAGGCCCGCACCGGCCTGGCCGCCGTCACCGACGCGGCGGATCTGTACGTGATCGCCGGCGCGACGGGCGGCGGCCGGCTGGTGACGACGACGCTGCGTTATTCCCTGGGCGGCACGCTGGACTGGCAGCGCCGGGCCCCGAAGCCGACCGCGGCGCGCGATGTGGCCGGCGTCTCCTTGCGAGGAAAGATCGTCGTGCCGGGCGGCTGCGGCGCGGACGGACGGGCCATCGCCACGGTCGAGATCTACGATCCGCCGACGGACCGCTGGTCGGCCGCGGCGCCGCTGCCGGATGGGCATGCGGTGTGCGGCTACGGCATCGCCGTGCTGAGCGGCTGGGTGTACCTGTTCGGCGGTCGCTCGGGCCCGGACGCTGCGAGCGCCAGCGACGCGATCCTGCGCTATGACCTGGCGGCGGACACGTGGACCGTCATGCCCGATCGGCTGCTCCGGCCGCGCGCCGACCTGGCGGCGGCGGCGTTCGAGGACCGGGAGGGGATCCACCTCGTCGGCGGCCGCGGACCGAGCGGGCAGCTCGAGAACAACCACTGGGTCTATCGCCCGTTCACGCCGGCGGCCGAGCGTTGGGACGAGACCGCGGCGCCGCTGCCGGAGGGGCGGGCGGGGCATGCGCTGGCGATGTCCAGCAGTCCGCGCGAGCAGCTGTTCCTGGTCGGCGGCGGCTGGGACGCCCACCTGGACGTTGGGACGTTGATGTACGATCTGGAGACCCAGCGATGGGCGCCGTTTGACGTCGTGCGCGGCTACACCCCCGATCGCGGCGCGGCGTTGGCCGTGCTCGGCCGGCAACAGCTCGTGCTGATGGGCGGTCAGCGACTCAACGGCGAGCCGCTGCGGCAGGCGTATCTGCGCACCCTGAAATACGAGATCTCGTTCCCGTCCGGCGGTCAACGATGACCCGCCGCCGAACCCACTCAGGAGACGTAAGCGTGGCGATTCGAAGACTGTTGAACACACGGGGGCGCCGCGCGATCGCGCCCGTCGCGGTCGGCGCGCTCGCGCTCGTAGCCGCCGCCGTGTACGGCGCGCCGCACCTCCCCGTCGCTGCGTCGCCGTGGGCGATAACGCCGATCGAGGACCAGAGCTTCGAGGGTACGTTCCCGCCCGCCAAGTGGCAAGTGGGCGACATCAGCGCGCCGCCTGGGCAGTTCGTATGGGCCAAGACGACGTGCACGGCGGCGCCCGGCGGCGGCAGCGCCAGCGTGTGGTCGATCGGCGGCGGCTCGCTGGGCGGCGGGCTCGGTTGCGGCGGCACATACAACGCCTGGTCGGAAAGCGATCTCATCTATGGCCCGATCGACGCGACGGGTTTCGACGGCGGCATCGACGTCGCCCTGCACGTGAAGCTCGACCTGCAACGCGACACCGACTTCCAGGTGTGCGCTACGGATCCCGGTGCGGAGAGCGGTCTGTCCTGCTTCATCGTCGGCGCTGGTATCACGCAGTTGGATTGGAACTACTTCGACCCGCCGATCGTGTTTTCGGGCACCGCCGGCAATACCAACGTATACGTGCTCATCCGCTTCCGGGACCGCGAACCGGACACCGGCTCCCCCCATCAGGGCGCATGGGTGGACCGTGTGACGATCCGCGGCCTGTCCGGCGGCGCCGGTCCATCGCCCACGCCGCCGCCGCCGACCGCCGCGCCGAGCGCCACGGCCGCCCCGTCCGCGACGACGGCCGCGCCGACGGCCGCGCCGACCGCTACGCAGGGCGCATCCCCGGCGCCGAGCGCGACGCCGTCCACCACGACGGTGCCGCCTGGCACCGCGACGCCGTCGCCGACACCCTCCAGCAGCGCCCAACCGGCGACCGCCGTGCCGACGCACAGCCCGACTCCGGTCGAAACCATCGCCCCGTCCACGACGCCAGGCGCTTCGGATACGCCCGTCCCGGGCGCCACGACGCCGGCGCCATCCGCGACGGTCACGCTGCCGCCGCCACCGACGATCGACGGCTCGGTCACGGCGGTTTCGTCGCCGACGTTGGTATCTACACCGTCGACGCCAGCGACGCCGACCCCAACGGGTCCGGCGACCGCGACACCGGGTGGGCCGACCCCGACGGTGGTGGTTGTGCCGCAGGACTGGTTCCTGTACCTGCCGTTCGGCGTCGTCAACCGCGCCCGATGATCGACGCGGCGGGCGCGCGCCCAAGGCGTTGGCGCGCCGCTCAAACGCTATGCTAGACTCTCGCGGCTTGGTCGTTTGTCTGTCGCGGCCGCGCAGCGGGGGGTGTGCGGTTCACGGGGGTGGGCTGGCCGCGGCGCTGGCCGCTCCGCGACGGTTTCGCTGCGCCGATCGGCGCGGCTGAAGGGGAGGAATGAGGCCATGAGGATGCACGAGGGGTTGGCCGCCGCCGCGGTGGCGGGGGCGACGTTGTGGGCCTTCGGGGCGGCCGCACAGGCGGAACGGCCGGGGAACACCGTCGACATGGCGGGATTGAGCCGCTCGCTGGCGTCGGCGCCGGCCGTGGCGGCGGTGCCGTTGGCCATGGATGGGCCGCGGCCGGCGGCGGTGCGCCAGCAGGGCGTGGTCCCCGTGACCAGCGAAGACTTCGAGGGTGACTTTCCGCCCGATGGTTGGACCACATACGATTCGCGAACCCGGCAGGGGCAGACCGAGAACTACACCTGGGGCAACCAGGACATCGTCGTCGCGCCGCCACGGCAAGGGTTCCCGGACGGCGGCGGGCTGAAGGCGCCATGGGCGATCGGTGGCGGTCGGCTTGGCGCGAGCCTCACGCCGGGGTCGACGTACGACCAGCCGCTCTCCAGCGTTCTCCAGTTCGGGCCGTTCGACGCTTCCGACTTCGACGGCGGCGTGCAGGTGAACTTTCTGACCTATCTGGATGGTCCGGTCGATGCCGCCCGCGGCGCGCTCGCCTCGTTCGGCGTGTGCGTGACGACGACGCCCGATCCGCTCAACGGGTCCTGCAAGGGCATTATCGTCAGCCAGTCGGACGGCACGGACCTGCGCAAGACGTGGCTAAGCCTCCGCGAGCCGATGGCGTTCCCGCTCGCGGCGCGCCCGCCCGCGGTCTACGTGAGCTTCATCGCCCAGGATCTGACCGCCGCCGGCACGTTTACCGGTTCCTTGATCGACAACGTGACGATCGAGGGGCTGTCCTCCTCGGTGCCGACGTCGACCGTCGATCCCGAGCGCACGCCGCAGGCGTCCTCGACGCCGCGGCCCACGTCGCCGCCGCAGCCGACGCTGCCGGCCGCGACGCCGGACGGTCGGACGGCCTACCTGCCGATGTCCGTACAGGGCGTGGACAAGGACACGATGGCGCCGGCGTGGCCGACCAGCCTGCCGGGCCTCATCGACGTCGGCTTCGGCACGGACGTGCTGCAGGACGGGACGCTGATCGGTCGTGCCTCGCGGTTCGGGGAGATCGACCGCTTGTGCTCGGCGCAGCACTGGACGCAGTTGCCGATCGGCACGGCGTTGCGGGTGCAGTGGTATCAGCTCGAGGGCAAGGTGTGGAAGGAGACGGTCCTGGATCAAGACAACGAACAGCTCAACCCATCGCTGGTGACCACATCCACGGACGGTGGTCACCGGCAGTGCATCCGCTACAGCGACGCCAGCGGCGACCCGGTGCCCGTCGATCCGGGGATGTATCGCGTCGCGGTGTACCTGCGCGGCGAGGCGATCGCGTGGGCGGACGAGGTCGCCGAGGTCACGGGCGGCGGCGTCGCGCCGACGCCCGGCGGCCCGACGCCGATCCCGAGCGCGACGCCGGTGCTGCCGGACAACTGTCAGAACCCCGTCGTGAACGGCGATTTCGAGCAGCTTGGGGATGGCTGGCGGCCGGCGATCAAGGACGGGCATTCATTCCTCGTGACGCCCGGTTTTCAGAGCCTGTACGCCGCGGCGATCGGCGGCTACGACGACGCGGAAGACGACATCGTCAACGCCGGGCGCATCGATCTGCTGCCGCTCGACGACATCGAGTCCGTGATCGTCCAGTTCTCCATCGGCATCGTCGGCGATGAGACGCGGGGCAACGGCGACAACGCCGATCGCTTCTACATCGGTGTTCTGGGCGACGATTCGGACCACATCCGGACGCAGTACCTCTCCGAAGATTCCGAGGTCGGCGGCGCGCTCATCCCGATCCAGAATTGGTTCCCGCTGCAGGCGACCGTGACGGAGAACTGGGCCAAGGAGGACGGCTTCGCGACGGCGAGCCTCTTCTTCGCCGCCCGAACGAACGCAACGCACCCCACGGCGTTCCTCGTGGACAACGTGGCGGTCAAGTACTGTCGCAAGCCGGGCGTCGCCGCTTCGCGGCCCGTTCGACGGCCGGCGAGCCGCATCACGGCATCGGATGTGGACGCCGCTGTGCGGGACGCCCGCCCGTTCGCGACCGGAGCGCTCCGGCCGGCCGGCGCGGCGGCGCCGCTGTCCGCGCGGCCGCTGCCGCGGATTGCGGAGACACGTTGATCGCCCGACGGGCGCCGTCGCGGGGCGCATGACGAATCACTGCATCGCCACGCAGAGTCGGGGCGGCGCGCGAGCGTCCGCCGCCCCGACTCTGTGTGGCCTCGGCGTCGGTCGCGCGGTGCGCTGCGTGGTCCGGCGCATGGGCGCGCACGCTTCGTGATCCCGCCCCCCGCCCTGCGACGCCTCTGGTTGTCCGTCGTCGCGCTGCTGGCCGTCGCGGTGGCGGCCGGTTGGGTCGCGCTGCGGCCGCCGGCGCATCCTGGTTTGGCCGGTGCGGAGGCGCGGCGGCTCGCGACGATCCCATTCACGGACGTCGATCCGTGGGGCGCCAACCTGTTCCTCGAGCGCGAGGTCGAGGCGTGGAAGGCCGCCCGCACCGTTTCGATGGCCGCGGATGCCGGCGTCCGCTGGGCCAAGCAGCACTTGCCGTGGGCGGACGTGGAGCGCGAGCCGGGCCGCCTCGACTGGTCCAAGTACGACGCGATCGTCGACGTGTGCCATGCGTACGGCATCGACGTGGTCTGGCGGCTCGATTGGACGCCCGCCTGGGCTTCGCGCGACGACCACGGGCCGGGCGCGAACAACATGCCGGCGGACGATGCCGCCTATGCCCGCTTCGTGGGCGCGGCGGCCGCGCATTTCAAGGGACGGGTGCGCTTCTACCAGATCTGGAACGAGCCGAACCTCTCCAGCGAATGGGGCTACCAATCGGTCGATCCGTCGGCATACGTGCGCATGTTGGCCGCCGCCGCCGCCGCCGCTCGCGCCGCCGATCCGGCGGCCGTGCTGATCGCGGCGCCGCTGGCAATCAACACGGAGACCCGCGCCGACAGCGCCAACCTCAACGACCTGGCGTATTTGCGCGAGATGTACGACGCGGGCGCCCGTCCGGCGTTCGATATCTTGGCGGCCAACGCGTTCGGGATGGAGCGGCCGCCGGACGATCCGCCGGGCCCGGATCGACTGAACTTCCGGCGGATCGAACTGCAGCGCGAGGTGATGATCGCCCACGGCGACGCCGGCAAGCCGATCTGGCTTTCGGAGTACGGCTGGAACGCCGCGCCCGTGGGCATCGACGACAACATTTGGGGCCACGTGCCCGCGAACACCCAGGCCGAGTGGACGGTCGCCGGCGTGCGCATGGCGCAGGAGCAGTGGCCATGGGTCGGCGTGTTCGGACTGTGGTACTTCCGGCAGTGGGGCGGCATCACGCCGGATCGCGCCGACTACTGGTTCGCCGCCGTCACGCCCGACTTCACGCCGACGCGGCTGTACGACGCCGTGCGTGGAGCGGCCGGAGGTGACGCGGTCGCCGGCGCCGGGTATTGGCAAGAGCGCTCGGGTCCCGTCCGCACGGCGTTGGACGGTCGGTGGCGCTGGCTGCCGCGAACGGGCGCGATCGACGGCCAAGCGCTTGTCGCCGCGGCGGCCGGCGGCGGCGCGGACGCGCCAGCTGAGCCCAGGGCGGCCACGTCGATCACCGGCGCGCCGCCCCAGCCGGACCCGGACGCGCTGCTCTTCCGCTTCCGCGGTTCCCAGGTCACCGCGCGCGTGGCCACGGGCCGGCAGGCGGGCACGTTGGAGGTGCAGTTGGACGGCCAGGCGCGCCCCGCCATCGCGCTTGCCGGCGCTGAGCCCGCCTGGCGCGACGTCGCGCTCGTGACGGCACCGGCGGGCGGCGAGCACATGCTGCGCCTCTCGGCCGGGGCGGCCGGTGGCGAGGTGGCGCTCGACTACCTGCGGGTCGACAGCGGCCCAGCGGCCGACCCGCGCGCGGGTTGGCTTGCCGCGCTGGCCATGGCCGGGGCGGTCCTGCTCGGCCTCATCGTGCGCGATGGGCGGCGCATCGCGCTGCGGCTGCGCGCGTGAGCGAGGCCGGCGCGCCGCCCGAGCGGCGCAAGACGGCGGACGTCGAGGCGGACGGCGCGATCGTCGACGGCTGGGTCGTGCGCACCCAAAGCGGCTTCTACGCCGTCGAGACGGACGCCGGGCCGGTGACGGCGACGCTGCGCGGCCGGCTCAAGCGCACGCGGGACAGGAACGACCTCGTGGCGCTCGGCGACCGGGTGCGGGTGATCGTGTCCGCGGCGCCGTCCGGCGGCGACGGGGGCATGCGCGCCGTGATCGTCGAGCGGCTCGAGCGCGCCACAAGCCTGACGCGTCGTGCCCCCGGGCCGAAGGGGGTGTGGTCAAAGGACGTCGTCGTCGCGAACATCGACCAGCTGCTGATCACGTTCAGCTGCCATCGGCCCGAGCCGAACCTGCGCCTGATCGACCGCTTCCTTGCCCTGGCGGAAATCGACGAGCTGGACAGCGTGATCGTGATGAACAAGGCCGAGCTTGGGCTCACGCCTGAGGTGACGGCGGCGCTCGCGGACTATCGGCGGATCGGCTACACCACCCTGATCGTCTCGGCGCGCGAGGGCGACGGGCTGGACGCGGTCCGTCAGGCCCTCGAGGGGCGGGTCAGCGCCGTCGTCGGGCCGAGCGGCGTCGGCAAGTCGAGCTTGCTCAACGCGATCGAGCCGGGCCTGGCGCTGCAGGTCGGCGCGGTGAGCGAGGCGCACCACAAGGGCCGGCACACCACGCGGGTCGGTGAGCTCCACCTGTTGTCGTGCGGCGGCCGCGTGGCCGATACGCCGGGCCTACGCGAGCTGGCCTTTTGGGAGGTCGACAGCGCGGAACTTCAATGGGGCTTCGTCGAGTTCATACCCCACTTGAACCAGTGCCGATTCGACGACTGCACGCACGTCCACGAGCCCGGCTGCGCCGTCCAAGCCGCCGTGGCCGCCGGCGAGATCAGCCCGCGGCGCTACGACAGCTACGTGCGGCTGCTGGCCGGCGACGTCGATCGAGCGTAGTGCGCGCTCGGACGTCGTCGGTCACGGGCGCTGCACCCGAAACTCGAGGGACGCCCGTCGGAAGCGGTTGAACGCGTCCGCCTCGACGACGGCGGGGTTCGGGCTGTCGGGGCACATCGCGTACCCGTCGGGGATCGCCATCGTGAACGTCGCGCTTGATCCGAGCGGGTAGTTGAACGTCTGGCGCCCGCTGCGTCCCAGGGCCGCTCCGAGCACGTCGGGCCCGGCGACGACGTCGATCCGCGGCTGCATCGCCAGCGGGGTGTCGATCCCGCGCCGGAAGCGGCGGTCGCAGCCGACGTCGACATAGCCGAAGACGGCGACGCTGCCGCAGTCGCGGACGGCCGTGCAGGCCGTCGTGCGCTCGGTCGTGCCGGGCGGCGGCGTCGGCGCGGTGGACGGCGCCGCGGTGAAGGCGACGTTATCGACCATCGCGCCGAGCGCGTCGGGGCTGCCATCCGCGCTGACGAACACGAACTCGAGGAACGCCTGTTTGCCGCGCAGATCGCCGCGCCAGGCGGCGTTGTAGACGTCGCGCGCGGCGGCCAGGTCGAGGTGAACGCCGCCTTCCACCCAGTTCTTCACCCTGCCGGTCGCCGAGTAGAGGATGTGACGGTCGTAGGCGCCGTCCACGCCGGCCGGGGTCAGGTAGGCCACGAGGAGTCCCTCGTTCGGCTCCGCGTCCATCCACAGCTCGAAGCTCAGCACGGCCGTCGCGGCCTCGCGCAGGTTCGTAAGATCGAGGGCCAGCACGGCGGACGACGCGAACGCGCCGTCGTAGGCGGCGCCGCAGCCAGGCGGTCCGCCGGGCGTCACTCCGTTCGCCCGCAGGCTGCGCGTGCCGGCGCGCGGGCGGCAGGTCGACGGCGCCCAGCGCGTGCCGGAAGCCGGACCGCCCAGGTCCGCGACGTAGATCCAGCGAGTCGGGTCGGGCCAGATCGGCCCCTCGAACGTATCGATGTTCGATGTGCCGTACGGCAGGCCGATCCCACTCGCCGACGCCGCGGACGCCGCAAACGTCGGCCGCGGCAGGGATGCTGCGACGGCGTCGGCCAACGCGGTGGGCGCACCGCGCGGCGGGCCGCTCGCCGCCGCCGCCGCGCCGCCGGCGCCGCTGGCGATGGCGGCGGCGAGCGCGGCGGCGAGGAGCGGGACGAACCGCCCGGCGGAACGGCGGGCGGCCAGGTGGGTGCCCGTCGACCGGTGTGTCGTCGACTCGTGGATCATCGTTCACTCCAAGTGGGGGGAGCGTCGGCGTCGGGCGGCGCGGTTGCGGCGTCCGCCCGAGCGTGAAATGTCGCATGAGCGTCCGTGACGGTCTCGGGCGCACCCGGGTCGGCTGCGGCGGGGTCGTCGGCGGGCTTCGCGGTGAACGACGACGACGGCGCATGATTGCGCGCGCGGGTCGTGAACACGACGATCGCCGCGAGGCCGAGCAGCCCGGCGAGCGCGGCGGCGACGGGCACGCTCAGGCGACGCGCCCGCGCGGATGCGCTCGTCGGTCGGGCGGGCGCGTCGGGGGCGGAACCGCCTCCCCCCGAGCCCGCCGAACCCGATCCGGCGAGGCCCGGCGGCATCACGCCCGGCGCCGGTGTGGACGCCGGCGCAAGGCCGCGTGCGCGCCGGTACGTTTGGTACAAGCCGAGCTGGTCGAAGCCGTACACGTTCGTCAACGCGTCGTCGATCACGTCGTCGCCGGTGGCCAGCGCATCGAACAGCGCCGCCAGCTTGGCGCGGCCGTGCGCCTCGAGCAGGTACGCGACGATGTCCTCGCTTTCGCCGTACGCCAACGACACGAGGCTAGCGTCGCCTGGAAAGCTGGTCATCGAGCGGACGCTCATCAGCTCGTCGGCGCGGATCGCCTGATCGAGGGATCGTCGTTCCACGCCGTCGAGCGGACCCTCCATGTACATCGCCAGCCCCTCGTCCAGCCACGACGGGACGTCGATCCAGCGTTCCGACATGTGCAGGTGGACCGCGACGTGGGTCAGCTCGTGCCGTAGCACCGTCGCGAGGGCGACGCTCCGGCTGCCGGCGTCCAGCACGACGACGTCGTCCGCAACGCGCGCGCCCAGCGTCGCCAAGCGCGACTCGTACGTGTCGCCGCGGCCGAGGAGCGCGGGCCGCAGGTCGTCCTGCGATGCGTAGGCCACGATGTTTACCGGCCGCTCGACGGCCAGGCCGGATTGGTCGCGGATACTCTTGAGCGAGGCGACGGCCGACGATGCGAGCGCCGCGGCATCTTTGTCTTCGAGGCTGTAAGACCAGAGGCGGATGCCGTCCACGTCGCGGCTGACCCATCCATACCGCTGGTCCATGTAGCGCAGCGTCCGCTCGGGCGTCTTGAGGTGGGCGCCGCTGACCGTCGTGACGTCCCACCACCACCGGATCTCGCTGCTCGGCGGGATCGCGCCGCGCGGCGACGGCTCGGTTTGGCGGGCGACGATCCGGTTCCCCGGCGTAAACTCGGGGATGCGGCGGTTGATCACCTCGCCGTCCGCCACGCGGAACCGCAGCACGACGTCGCGGATCCGCTCGTCCGACCGGGCCTCCAACCGAAACACGAGGCGTTCGGCGAACGAAAACGTGCCGTCGTTGGCGATGACCACGATCGGCGCCGGGGCCGACGGCGGCGCGGCGGCGAGCCGGGGCGCCACGGCCGCCGCGAGGACCGTAGCGAGGGCGGCGATTAGATGGTGCATCGGGTCGAGTATAGCATCCGGCCTCTCCGCCGTTTGTTAAGGGCGCCGGCCGATGCGGGCCTGCGCGCCAAGCGCATTGAGGGACGGCCGCTAGCGACGGTTGCGCACCATCGGCAGCCAGATGCGATCAAAACTGAGGCGGTTCCCAAGCGGCTCGTCCGTCGGCCGCCACCGTTTCGGGCTCGGCGAGGGTGCGGGCAAGGTCGCAGTGGAGGGATCGGCGGTCAGATCGGCGGTGGGCTCGGTGGTCGGTTGGCCCGTCGGCCCATCTGTCGGCTCGTCCGTCGGCTCGTCCGTCGGCTCGTCCGTCAGGGTCGCGGTTGCGATGGGCAGCGCGGGGGTGGCGCTGGCTGGGACGCCCGACGTGCCGCTCTTCGGCCGCACCGCCAGCGCGGCGTCGAGGGCGCCGATGAGCACGCCGCGCTGCCACGGGCCGCTGGCGTCGGCGAGGAATGCGGCCGGGTTCTGGCCGGCGAAGGCGGCGCCGTCGCCGAACGTCTCGGGCCGAAAGTAGCCGGCCAGCGCCCATGCCCCGTCCGCGAGGCCTTGCGGCGGGAAGAGGGCGTAGCGGTCGTGGCTGAGCACGCCGGCGTCGTCGTGGCCGTGCGGCGCGTTGCGGCACGAATGGACGGCGCCGTCGGCCGGGATCATCCGGCCGCCGTTGTCGGGCCAGACGGACTGGTCGTAGATCGGATCCGCCAGCGCGACGGACTCGCCGAGCGCGTCCGTGCCCGCAAGGGCGGCGTACGTCCCGCCGATGCGGCGCCACTCCGACCCGGTTTGTTCCCAGACGCCGATCAGCACGACGACGCCGGCGCCGCCGTCCGCCTGCTCGCGCAGCCATGCACCGGTCGGGCGCACCGACGTGGCGACGGCGTAGCCGGGCTTGAGCCTGCGCGACGCGACATAATCCTCGGCGCCCGCCACGAACGACTCCCAGGCCGTGCCGCGGGTGGTGCCGGGCTGGCCGCGGCTGTCCGTGTCGAGGCGCACGGCGAGATCCTCGATCAACGGGCCAATGTTGTCGATGGCGTGGTCGTCGAGGGGCGGGCCAAAGGCGGGGTAGGCGGTAACGAGCGCGTGGTGGTCGGACACGGCGGGCGGGGGCGCCGCGCTCGTCTCAGCCCGCGAGTCGAGCCACCACAGGACGTCCGCCAACGCCGTCGGCGCGCTGTACGTCCACTGGCCCGGCTGGTTGGCTTCGGCGGCGCGTCGGCTCCACTCCGGGCGGCAAGCGGAGAAGTCCGGCACGCCGGACGGCGCGTAGTCCGGACTGTCGCCGGGCGCATAGTCGATCGGGGCGAGCGTGGCGGATCGAGCGCCGGCGCCGCGCATCGCCAGAACGCAGGCGGTGAGGGCGATGGCGGCGATGGGCAGACGGTTCGTTCGAGGCACGTGTGGCTCCCAGCGTGGCCGCCTCGTGGCGACCGTCGATGCCGCCGCGTCGTCCGGCTGGCGACGACCGACAGTTGACCGGCCTTCGACCGCGCCGGATACTTGCGGACTCCCACGCATGCAACGGTGGGCGCTCGCCCCCGTTATGCCGCGCCGCCGCGCCGGCGACTGCCGAGGTTCGCAGCCGTGACCGATCCAACCCCGTCCGATGACCCCGCCGCGGATCCCGATGGCGCTTCGCCGGCCGTCGAAGCGACCGTAGCAGATTCGCCCGCGTCCGACGCGCCCGTTGCCGAGCCCCCCGACCCCGAGCGCCCCGACC
>JBDTSC010000047.1:0-14553 GCA_039931375.1 Ardenticatenales bacterium | reverse complement strand
CGTCCTCCCGTCTCAACAGACCGGTGTACCCCGCCGCCCCACCCTGCTATTCTCTGCAACCATGGAAGCCAATTCGCCCACCCGTCCGCGCATGCCCATCGCTTCGGCCGTCCTCGTCCTTCTCGCCACGCTCCTCACCTCCTTCGGCCCGACATCGGCGGATCGGGCGCGCGACGCGTCCGTCTCCGCCGCCCCCGCCGCCGCGCCCATCGTCGGGGCCGCGCTGACGATCGTGGCGGATGGGACGGCGCCGTGGGAGGACCGGCCGATGGCCGTGCAGGGGCTCGGGACGCTGCCCGGCGTGCGCGGGAAGGCGGATCCGGGGGACGATGTCGGGCCGGACGACCGCGTCGTGCGGGCGTGGGACGCCGTGATCTACCGGGCGTCGTTCAGCGTGCGCGAGGCGCCGCTGGACGGGTTGGTGGCCGAGGTTGCGTTGAACGGTCCCGCGGTGTGGGAGGCGGGGCAGCTGGCGGCGCTGCGGTTGGCGGGCTGCCCCGGCGGGGCGACGCTGCTGGACGCGGGCACGAAGGTGCGCTGCGTCGTCGGGCACGTGGACGCGCCGCCGGCGGTGACGGTGGCGCTGGACCTGACGGCGCGCGTGAGCGGCGCGGCGCTGCAGGGCGATCGGATCGACGCGGGGCTGACGGTGCGCGCGCAGGGCGCGACGCCCGATCCCGATGCGGGCAACTGCCCGTCGCCCCAACCTGACGGGTGCGACGACGCGGCGCCGGTCGTGACGGTATCCGCGGCGCCGGCGGCGGAGCTGCGCAAGTTCCTCGTGAACAACACGAACACCGTCCAGAACGGCGTCGTCGGGCGGCAGATGGACTGGCAGCTCGACGTCGTGCTGGGCGCGGACGGCGACGTGCGCGGCAGCTCGCTGCCGGTGGGCGAGCCGTGGACGCTGCCGGACTGGTGGCGGATCATCGGACCGACGGGCCGCGACCTGACGATGCCGGTGCTGCTGGTCGGCTGCGCGGACATGGACGGGCGGGGGCGATGGAGCTGCGCGCAGCCGGGCGGGGCGGGCAAGCCGCTCGAGATCACGCTGTTGCGGCTGGACGTCGACACGAACCTGCCGAACGGCGTGGCGTCCGCTCAGCCGCAGGTCGTGGCGCGGCTGCTCGTGTCGTTGTGGGTGCCCGAGACGGACGTGACGGGCGCCGGCGGCGACGTCACGTTCCACAACTGCTATGCGACCGAGATCGGCAACCCGCAGAAGACGATCTGGGCACCGCTCGATGCACGCGGCCAAAAAAATCTTGGCGGCATCCAGGAACCGCCTGGCAACAACTGCTCGTTCGTCGTCCTGCCCGTGCCGCGCGCGGTGCCGACGAGCCGCCCGCCGCGCCGCCCGCCGCCCGGCCGGCCGGGACCGCCCGGCCGCGTGCCGACGCCCGTGCCGACATCGGCCGTGGCCTACCCGTCCAAGCGCTACCTGCCCGTGACGCAGGGCGCGACGGTCACGGACGGCTCCGAGTTCGCCGGCGAGATGCGGATCGCGATCGGTGGCGGCGGGACGATGCTGGGCGTCGTAGCGTGCGACAAGTGGGACAACAGCACGCACATCCTGCGCGACGATGGCGTCGCGGGGGTGCGGGTGTTCTGGCAGGACGGGACGGACCCGGCGGTCGACATGACGGACTCGGACCGCGTGATCGTCGAGTACGGCGCGGGGCGATGGGGCAAGCAGCGCCCGCTGGGCCTCTCGGCGGGGCGGACGTGGTACGCGCAGGCCATCGCTTCCTGCCACGACGCGGCGCCGGTGGCCGGGATGGGCTGGTTCCGGGCGGGGGATGTGGACTTCGCGAGCCGCGGCCACGGCAAGATCGACGCGGCGGACGTGAACATGGTGCGGGCGCGGTTCATGGACGGCGTGCCGACGAACACGGCGGTTTGGATCGAGCTGCAGTACACGGCGCTGGCCAACCGACCCGGCAGCTGGCTGATGAACTACGGCGCGGCCGGCTTCGGGGCCGGCAGCCGCTCGGGCTGGCGCTACCAGGAGTGCTACGGCGCGCAGGGCTCGTCCGCGCGGCGCGAGTGTCCCGTGCCGGCGCCCGGCACGAAGGCGGCGCCCGGACCGCTGGGCGACATGCTGTTTCACGTCGGCGTGCCCTTGTGGCTGAAGAAGCGCACGGACCCGGTCGTTCCCAACGGCAGCCCGGTGATCAACGCCGGCGAGACGGTGGACTTCGTACTCGAGGCGGCGACGTTCCCGAACCCGAACTCGCCGCCGCTGCCGGCGTATCCGCCCAATGCGTTTGCGCCGGGCGTCGTCCTGACGGACACGCTGCCGCTCGGACTGTACTACGTCCTCGACTCGGCGCGGATCGCCAGCGAGGACCTCAACGGGGACGGTGTGCTCGGCAGCGCTGAGGACCGCAATGGCAACGGCGTGATCGACCACGACGTCCCGTTCGAGCCGGCGATCACGCCCGGCCCGGGCACCGGCGAGACGACGCTGCGCTGGGTGATCGGCGATCTGCCGTACGAGCGGCGCGTGCCGGCGATCCGCTACACCGCGCGCGCCTCGCGCCTCGTGCCGGGCGGCACGGCGCTGGCGAACATGGCCGGCCTGTGGGCCAGCAACGACCGCGCCCCGAACTGCCGGCCGGGCTTCCGCGAACTCGAGGGCGGGCGCTGCGCCTGGGCGCAGGTGATCATCGCCAACATCGCCGCGGCGCAGGTGGAGAAGGTGCCGCGCAGCCCGCTCGTGCTGCCGGGTGAGCCGATGGTCTATCGCCTGTCCCTGGCCAACCTGACGGACCGGCCGGTGGAGTGGTTCGACGCCGTCGACATCCTGCCGCGCGTCGGCGAGCCGCGGCAGCCGCCGACGCGCCTGACCGGCGGCATCCAGGAGGTCAAGGCCGGCGCGGTGGCGGGCGGGATGCCGATCGAGGTCTGGGCGTCCGCGACGGACCCGGCCGCGCTCGACACGCTGGGCGGCAGCCCGCGCGACGGGCTCGTGGACCCGGTCGCGGCGTGGGGCGGTCCGGGTACGGGGCTCGGCGCCGCGGACTGGCCGTGCCGGCTGGCGGACGTCGGCGGCAACCGCTGCGGGGCGATTCCGAGCAAGGCGGGCGTGACGGCGCTGCGCTTCTGGGGCCCCGATCCGCGCCCTGGCAAGAGCGGCGGCCTGTCGGACAGCTTCCTGCCCGCCAGCGGACCGCCGCGCGACATCGAGCTGACGCTCCTCGTGCCCGGCTCGCAGGTCGGCGATATCGTCCACAACGCCTGGGGCGGCCGGTTCGAGAGCCTGCCGCTGCCGGTGTTCGACAACGCGCTGATCCGCGTCCGCCCGCCCGACACGCCCACCCCCACGACCACGCCGACACCATCCGACACCCCAACCCCCTCGGCCACCTTCACGCCGACGGACACCCCCACGCGCACATCGACCCCGACCGTCACGCCGACGGCGACGGACACCGCTACGCCGACGATCACGCCGACCGCGACGCCGACGCCGATCTACCGCATCTACCTGCCGGCGTCGTTGCGCACGCGGTGCATCGACCGCACCGTGGACGTCGCGCTCGTGATCGACGTCTCCAGCAGCATGCGCCGGGCGGCCGGCGACGGCGGCACGAAGCTGGACGCGGTGCTGCGCGCCGCGCGGGCGTTCGTGGAGCGCTTCGGGCCGGCGCCGGGGCGCGGGCGCATCAGCATCACGGCGTTCCACAACCACGCCTGGGTCGTCCAACCGCTGACGGACGACCGCGCCCTTCTGGACGCCGCCGTCAACGCGCTCGCCCGCGTCGTCGACGAGGGCACGCGGCTCGACCTGGGACTGACCGTTGGCGCCTCAACGCTCGTCGACGTCGACGCGACGCACCTGCGGGCGATGGTCTTCCTGACGGACGGCCTGCCGAACAAGGTCCCGACGCCGCTGGCCGGCGGCAGCATGGAGGACACGGTCCTCACGGCCGCGGCGGCGGCGCACGCGCTGGGGATCACGATCCACACGGTGGGCTACGGGCGCGAGGACGCGCCGGACATCGCCGACCGCATCCTGCCGTCCTTGTTGATCGACATCGCCGGCTCGCCGGGCGGGTACCACCAGACGGACAACGCGGCGGGGCTGGCGGAGGTGTTCCGGCGGATCGCGACGGAGCTGGGGTGCGTCGGGGTCGGGTGGCCGTAGCGGGGCGACGGCGAGGCGGCGCCGGGCGCGCGCCGCGAGGGCGGATGCGTGGCGAGGGCCGCTTCGACTATCGGTGGCCGGACGGTCCGGACCGCGGCTACGGGTGGCTGCGCGGGGCCATCATTACCGCGGCGACGCGCGCGACGTGCCCGAGCGCGCGCCGCGCGTCGCCGCCGGCGGCGCCCCCGTTCTCGCGGCCCCACACGTCCAGCCAGCCGACGGCTCGACCGCCGACCGACAGCGGGATGCGGGCGCCGCCGGCGGGCAGGTTCAGCTCGTGCGGCCGCGCGCCCGGCGCGGCGGCATGGGCGGCGTGCAGCGCGCCCGGCGGCAGGTCGGCGTCCGGCTCGGGGCGATCGCCGGGCACCGCGGCGACGACGTGGTGGCCGGCGTCGCGCAGGACGATGGCCGCGAGGGGCAGCGCCGCCATGCAGGCGCCCAGCAGCTCGGCCGCGCGGACGTCGGCCGAGCCGGGTGCCACGAGCTCGTCCATCGCCCGATCGAGGAGGCCGTTAAGCCGGCGCCGCAACCGCCGCTCCGCGAGCCGCTCCGTGCGATAGGAGCCGATCAGGGCCGCGACGACGCCGCACACCGCCAGGCCAAGAAACGCGATCACGTCGTGCTTGTCGGCGATCGAGAGGCGCAGGTACGGCCGCGTGAGGAAGAAGTCGAGGCTGAGCGCGGACACGAGCGCTGTGGCGACCGCCGCCAACCGCCCGCCATACTCGGCAACGACGATCGTCAGCACGATGAAGACGAACGTGAGGTTGGAGGCCGTCGTCACTTCGCGCAGCGGAGTCAGCACGATCGCGATGCCGATGGCGATCAGCGGGCCGATCGCCAGGAGGAGGAGACGCTCGCCGTCGTTGTCCATGGGTGGGATGCCTTCGTACGTGAGGTGGCCGGTCGGTTGCAGAGGGCCAGGGTAGCACGGATCGTGGGCGGGGGCAGCGGCGGGGGGCAGCGGCGCGACCAGCCCCGGCCCCCGCTCAGACCGCGGCGCGGTCCAAGTTCTCGAAGTCGATGAACCCGCGGTCCACGTCGACCGACAGCAGCCGCACGCGCGTCCGATCGCCGACGTCCAGGCCCTTGGCGCCCTTCTCGACCCGGCCCTCCACGGGCATGTCGATCAGCCGGACCCACGTGCCCTTGTCCGATGCGCCCGTCACAAAGGCCTCGAACTGTTGGCCGATCTTGTCGTCCAGCAGCAGCGCCGCCGCGGACTTGCCCACCTGCCGCTCGACCCGGTTGGCCGCGTCCTCCGCCGCCGTGAGGTGCTCGGCGATCGCGACCAGCGCGTCGCCGTTGTAGGGCGATGGCCGGCCTGCCAGGGCCGCCTTCAGGAGGCGCTGCGTGATCAGGTCCGCGTAGCGGCGGTTCGGCGCGGTGGAGTGGGCGTAGTCCTTGACCGCCAGGCCGAAGTGGCCTTCGACCGGCGCGCCGGGCAGCTCGGCGGTGTACTCGCCGGCGCCCATGAGCTTGATGATCGTCAGCGAGAGGTCGGGAAAGCGCTGCGGGTCCGCGGCCTTGGCGCGCACCAGAAAGGCGTCCAGCGCCTTCGAGTCCGGCTCGGCGGGCAGCGCCACGCCGTGCTCCGCGGCCAGCGAGACGATCCGGTCCCAGCGCTTGGGCGTGCGCACGACGCGCCGGATGGACGGGAGGTTGCGTTCGGCCAGAAAGCGGGCCGTGACGCCGTTCGCGGCGACCATGAAGTCCTCGATGATGTCCTTCGCGCGGTTGCGCTCCTGTACCTCGAGGCCGCTCACTTTCTCGCCGTCGAACACCGGCCGCGCCTCGATCGTCTCCAGGGTCAGCGCGCCGTGGATGTGCCGCAGCGCGCGCAGCGATTGCGCCGCCTCGTCCTGCAGCCGCAGCGCGTCGTCCAGGCCGGGCACGGCGGCGATCGGCGCGGGGGCGGGCGCGTGGCCGTCCAGCCACGCGGCCACGCCGTTGTAGGCCAGCTTGGCGCGGTTGCGCACCCGGCCGCGGTAGACGTCCGACGATCGCAGCGCGCCGTCCCGCCCGACCGTCATCTCCACGATCATCGCCACCCGGTCTTCGTCGTCGTTCAGCGACGTCAGGTCGGTGGAGAGGCGTTCGGGCAGCATCGAGAAGATCCGCGCCGCCGTGTACACGGACGTCGTGTTGACGCGCGCATGCGCATCGATCGCCGACCCGTCCCGGACGAGCGCGTCGACGTCGGCCACCGCCACGAGGACGCGGATCGCGTCGCCCGCTACGCGCTCCGCCCAGCTCAGCTGGTCGAGGTCGCGCGAATCGTCGTTGTCGATCGACGCCCAAAGCAAGCTGCGCAGATCGCGCACGGACGGGTCGTCCGCCGCCTGCGCCGGGCCGTGGAGGCCGTCGACTTCAGCGAGCACCGTGGGGGAGAATTCCGGCAGCAGCCCGCGCGCTGTCATCGCGCTCACGGCGATCCGTTGCAGGCGCGCGTGGTCGTGGTGGTCCAGTCCGTTCGGAGCGTCGATGGTCGGTTTCCTTTTTGCAGCGAGTCGAGAGCGTAGGCGCGGCCCCGAATGGGTGCAACTTGAGCGGGCTCGGCCGCGACGCACGCCCATCGCGCTGATCTCGCAGATCCCGCCGATCTCGCCCACCCCGCCGCTACGCCGATGCCCCCCCATAGCGCCGCACCCCGAACCGCCATATCCCTCGCGCCGCCGCCATCAGCCCGACGCAGATCGCGAACGCGAGGGCCATCGTCCCGGCCGTCAGCCGCCCCGTCACCGCCTCCGCCGGCACCGTCACCGCGAACGCGACGGGCACGAGGAACGTCAGGCCGCCGCGCAGCCACGGCGGGTAGACCGTCACCGGCCAACGGCCGGCCTGGTAGACGCCCTGGAACAGCTCGACGATGTTCTCGATCCGGATGATCCAGAAGACGCCCGTGGTCAGGATGAGCCAGAAGCTGTAGATCGACAGCGCGCCCAGGACGAGGGCGATCACGAACGCCGCCGCCTACTCACCCAGGGCGAACGCATAACAGAATCTGAGCGGTTCGGCCATCCGGTGTGCCTCGTGGGGCGACGCCTGACACGGAAGTGTCAGGCTCGTTCATGACAAAGCCTCTGCGGGGCTGGCGCATCGGGCCATCGGGCTGTCCGAGCTCAAGCGCAACCCTTTGCCGAGCCCGCACTTGTGCGGGCTTTGTCATGAACGAGCCAGTGGCCTCGGCCCTTGGCGTCGCTGGAATGCGTACGCCCTGCCCACTCACCCGGCCATCATGCGAACGCGTCGACGGGCGGCCCCGCGGCTCGGGTCCGCTCGTCGACAACGGGGCGGCGGCGGTTGTCGTTCCAATCGATACGGGCGACGCGTTACATAACGAGCATGCGTGTGGCCGCGAGCGCGATGTGAACGATCCGCACCGCCGCTATCGCCAGCGAATCGGTCCGATCCGCCCGAGATTCCCGTGCATCAGCGCCAGATCCGCGTCGTCCACACAGCCGCTCGCGTCCAGATCGAAGGATTCAGCGTACCGCGGATCCTGGCCGCACGCGCCGAGGTGCGGCTTGAGCGCTTGCTGATCCGCCGAAGTCACGTGCTGGTCGAACGTGACGTCACCCGCGAGCAGCCGCGTCGTGCCGAGATCGGCGGTCTGCCCGGCAGACGCCTTCACGACCGCGCCCTTCAGCGGGGCCGCGTAGCTGACGGGCGTCTTCGTCATCATCGGCGGCCGGTTGGTGGGGTACGGCGATGCGGTCGGCGCCGTCGTGGCCGTCTCGGTCGGGGGCACCGGCGTCGCCGTGCTCGTCGACGTCGGGGAAGGTGGCAGTGGTGTTGCCGTTCGGGTCGGCGTGGCGGTCGGAGGCAGCGGCGTTGGGGTGTTCGTCGGCGTGGCGGTCGGAGGCAGCGGCGTTGGGGTGTTCGTCGACGTGGGCGTCGGAGGCACCGGCGTTGCGGTCCGGGACGGCGTGGCCGACGGCGGCAGCGGCGTAGCCGTGCCTGTCGACGTTGGCGATGGCGGCACCGGCGTTGCCGTCCGAGTAGGCGTAGCCGTCGGCGGCACTGGCGTCGCCGTCCGCGTCGCCGTCGCGCTTGGCGGCACGGAGGTGGCCGTCGCGGTCTGTGGGGCGGACGTGGGCGTCGCCGAGGCTGGGACCGCGGTGCCCGTGGCGGTTGCGGTAGCGGTAGCGGTAGTGGTGGCCGGGGACGTGCGGGTGGGCGTGGCGGTCCGCGTCGCGGTGGCGGTACGGGTGGCCGTCGCGGTTGGGCTGGCGGTCGGTTGCGGCGTCGACGAAGCGGTTTCTGTCGGCGGCGGGCTGCCGACCGGCGTGGCGGGCTGGCTGCTGTTGGCGACCATCGCCGTCCAGTAGTGCTTCTTGGGCATGCTGGTGCACGCGACGTAGCCGACGCCGATGTCACGGTAGGCGGTGCTCATCAGGATCGTCCAGTGCGGCGCCGAGCCCTTCCACCCGTTCACCACGTCCTGCGGCGTCGGATAGCCCTGGGCGATTGTCTCGCCGATCGCGTTCCAGTTATAGCCGGCCGCCGTCGCGCGCGAGCCCGGCGTCGAGCCGCCGGCGCCAGTGTGGGACAGCGTCTGGGTCGCGCACATCCACTCCGTGTGGCCTTCGGATGCGTTGAACAGCCGGTTGTCCGTGCCAAGCGCGGCCCGTCCGATCGCGGCGCGCTCCTGGTTGACCAGATTGACGACATCGAGCTCGAACTGCGACGCGGCCGCCGTGGCGGAACGCGTGAGGGCCAGGGCCGCGAGGATGGCCACGGCCGGGGCGAGCCACTTAGACAAAGGGGTCAAACGCAACATGAGTCCACTCCTCAAACGTTCGCGACGGACGCAAAGGGGGGAAGCGCCATCGACGTGCTTGACTCCCGCAACCGCGGGGCGGTTACGCCAAGCACCGCGCCGTGTTGCGGTCCGCTTTAACCGGAGGCCGACGCGGCGCGCGGTCGCGTCGACACGCCTGTCGAACGGGCGAGCGTTGCCCGTTCGACAGGCGGAAACGGAGCACATTCGGGGGATTCATGGCCGCCCGCGACGTCGACGGAACCGCGCGGGAGATCCGCGGCCGACCGCCCTTCGTCCGGCGCTGGACCACGGATGGACCGCCTCTCGACCGACTGCGGTCCTTGAAGCGAGCCCAAAGCGTCCGTTCTCCGTCGGAAACCGATGGGCGAGGATCGCCCGAACGCCCCTCGTCACGCCCCGCCTGACCAGCGACTTGGGGCGCGCTCGCCTCTCGCCGGCCGGCTCAACCCGCGGCGCGGTCCACGTTCTCGAAGTCGATGAACCCGCGGTCCACGTCGACCGACAGCAGCCGCACGCGCGTCCGATCGCCGACGTCCAGGCCCTTGGCGCCCTTCTCGACCCGGCCCTCCACGGGCATGTCGATCAGCCGGACCCACGTGCCCTTGTCCGATGCGCCCGTCACAAAGGCCTCGAACTGTTGGCCGATCTTGTCGTCCAGCAGCAGCGCCGCCGCGGACTTGCCCACCTGCCGCTCGACCCGGTTGGCCGCGTCCTCCGCCGCCGTGAGGTGCTCGGCGATCGCGACCAGCGCGTCGCCGTTGTAGGGCGATGGCCGGCCTGCCAGGGCCGCCTTCAGGAGGCGCTGCGTGATCAGGTCCGCGTAGCGGCGGTTCGGCGCGGTGGAGTGGGCGTAGTCCTTGACCGCCAGGCCGAAGTGGCCTTCGACCGGCGCGCCGGGCAGCTCGGCGGTGTACTCGCCGGCGCCCATGAGCTTGATGATCGTCGGCGAGAGGTCGGGAAAGCGCTGCGGGTCCGCGGGCTCGGCCGCGACGCACGCCCATCGCGCTGATCTCGCAGATCCCGCCGATCTCGCCCACCCCGCCGCTACGCCGATGCCCCCCCATAGCGCCGCACCCCGAACCGCCATATCCCTCGCGCCGCCGCCATCAGCCCGACGCAGATCGCGAACGCGAGGGCCATCGTCCCGGCCGTCAGCCGCCCCGTCACCGCCTCCGCCGGCACCGTCACCGCGAACGCGACGGGCACGAGGAACGTCAGGCCGCCGCGCAGCCACGGCGGGTAGACCGTCACCGGCCAACGGCCGGCCTGGTAGACGCCCTGGAACAGCTCGACGATGTTCTCGATCCGGATGATCCAGAAGACGCCCGTGGTCAGGATGAGCCAGAAGCTGTAGATCGACAGCGCGCCCAGGACGAGGGCGATCACGAACGCCGCCGCCTGGCCCAGCCCGACGCGCGCGTCCAGCTGCACGACGGCGACGCCGATTACGACGGCGCCGACGAGCGCGTCGACGAGCTGCCAGACGCGGATCTCGCGGACGCTCGTCAGCGCCTGGGCGTCGACGGGCTTGGCCAGCGTGTAGTCGAAAAGGCCGCTTTGGACATCGCCCATCAGGCGCTGCATGTTCGGTTGGATGAGCGCCTGGATCAGGCCGCCCATCAGCAGGTGCACGCCCATCACCGCCAGCAGCTCGGGCCGCGTCCAGCCCGCCAGCGTGTCCGTCTGGCGGAACACGAGGGCCAGGCCGATCAGGCCCGTCGCCAGGGAGATCAGCGACTGGAACAGCTGGACCACCAAGTTGAGCCGATACTGCAGCTCGTTCAGCGCCCCGACCCGCCAATGGGCCAGCGCCAGGCGGAACACGCTCATCGCCTCATCGCCTCACCCTCCCACCGCCGAGTAGCGCTTGACGGCGGCCGGCCACACCACCGCCAGGATGCCGACGCCGATCAGCGTCCACAGCGCCTGCATCCCGAGCCCGCGCACGATCTCGGCGTGGCTCAGCCGCCCGATCAGCGTCTCGATCGGGAACTGGAACGCCCACTGGAACGGCAGCCACGCCGCCACGTCGCGCACCCAGGGCGGCATGAGCGACAGCGGCACAAGGCGGCCCGAGGCCAGCAGCTCGACGGTGAAGAAGACGTCGAAAATCGCCCCGACCCGCGTCGTCCAGAACGTCACGAGCCCGAGCGCCCACAGGAGCATGAAGCGCACGAGGAACCCGCCCCACAGCGCCACGATGAAGGCGGCGATCCCGAAGGCATCCGTGCTGAACGCCGGCGGGAACAGCCACGCCAACAACGCCGCGATCGGCAGCCAGTAGACGATCGCCACGAGCTTCCAGCCGGCGAAGAACCCGAGGTCGCGGTGGATCGGGTGGACCGGCTTGAGGAGTTCGCCCGACAGCTGCCCGTCCTTGATCCGCCCCTCCCAGGCGTAGGGCGTCAGGACGATGTTCATGTTCCGCACGAGCGTCCAGACGATGTAGTACGCCGCGAACGCTCCGGCCGAGTACCCACCGACGCTCCCGCCCTCGGCGTTGGCCACCGTGGACCACACGACCAGATAGATCACCGGCTCGGCGACCATCCCGATCATGTACAGGTAGTTCGCCGCCCGATACTGGAGCTGCTCCAGAATCGCGATCCGCCCTGCGCCGGCGTACAGCCGCAGCATCGTCCGCGCCGCCTACGCCGACCGCGCGCCGTCGACGGGCGCGCCGCCGTCCGCCGGCGCGTCGGCCACCCCCTGGTCGTCGACGTGCGCGTCGGCCGCCGCCGCGCCGTCCGCCCCCGCCGCGAACACGCGCGCGATCACCTCGTCGATCGGCGGATCCTCGATCGTCAGATCCGCCACCGGCAGCTCGGCCAGCACGCGCGAGGCGATGCGCGAAGCCGCCGCGCGCGGCACCTGGATCGTCACCTTCGGCCCGTCGACCGCCACCACCTCGCCGTACCCCGCCCAGTCGACACCGGGGCCGCCCACGGCCCCAGCCACGGCACCGCCCCCAGCCCCGGCCCCGAGGCCGACATCGCCCTCCAGCGTGATCCCCAGCGTTTTGTAGGCCGCGAACTGCTCGCCGAGGCCCTTCAGCTCGCCGTCGTACAGCAGGCTGCCGTGGTGGATCACGAGGACGCGCTTGCACAGCGCCTGGACGTCCGCCATGTAGTGGCTGGTCAGGAGCACCGTCGCGCCCGTGCGCCGGTTGTACTCGGCCACGAACTGCCGCAACGTCCGCTGCGCCGTCACGTCCAGGCCGATCGTCGGCTCGTCCAGGAAGAGGACCTGCGGGCGATGGAGGAGCGCGGCGATGAACTCCATCTTCATCCGCTCGCCCAGGCTCAGGTTGCGCACGGGCTTGGTGACCAGGTCGCCGACGTCCATCAACGCGATCAGCTCGTCGCGCGTCGCGGTGAACTCGGCCGGCGGCAGGCGGTAGATCGAGGCGTTCAAGGCAAAGCTGTCCAGCGCCGGCAGGTCCCACTGCATCTGGTTGCGGTTGCCCATGACCAGCGTGATCCGCCGCAGCAGCGCCTTCTCGCGCTTCCACGGCACGTGCCCGAGCACGGCGGCCTGCCCGCCCGTCGGGTGCAGCAGCCCCGAGAGCATCTTGAGCGTCGTCGTCTTCCCGGCGCCGTTCGGCCCGAGGAACCCGACGATCTCGCCCGGTTCGAGGCGGAACGTGACGCCCTTGACCGCCACCACGTCGCGGGTCCGGCGGTGAAAGAGGCTCCGCACGGCGGCGCCGACGCCCGCATCGCGCTCGGGGACGCGGAACGTCTTGGCGAGGTCGTCGGCGCAGACGGCGGGCTGGGGGGCGGTCATGGGGGCGTCCCGCGGTGGTGGGGCTGAGGGGGAGGGGGAGGCGGCAGGATCAACGGCGGGATCAACGGCGAGATCAACGAGGGGATCAACGGCGAGATCAACGGCGGGGTCAACGGCGGGATCAACGGCGGGGTCAACGGCTGAAGCCGTCGCTGGGGGTGCCGCTGGGCGGCACCGCGCGCCTGCCTTCGCAGGCGCCGGGGCGTGTGGTTCACCGGGGCGACGCCATCACTTGGGCATCGCCTTGAGCGCCCCGAACGCGGGTCGTGGCGTGCCGTCCGGGTTGTTGATGCACCACCAGTACTGCTCGTCGCTGGCCGTCCAGTCCGCGTTGCAGAGGTAGATCGTGGACATGATCGTCATCCAGGGCGACCAGTTCTGTTTGGCGTAGGCGTAGGCCCGCACCAGGTAGTCCGCTTTGGTCTGCTCCGTGACGGCGTGCCAGGCGTAGTCGGGGTGGACGCTGTCGCTCGTCCAGCCCATCTCGAGGATCGCGACGCGCGTGTCCGCGTCGCCGTTGCGCTCCATGATCGCGCGCAGGTCTTCGACGTGGCGGAACGTGAAGAAGCGCTCGCCACCGTACGCCTGGCTGGCCGCGGCCTCGTCGGGCGATGTCTCGGGCGGGGCGGCGAAGCCGGCGGCGTGGACGCCCAGCAGGTCGAAGTAGCCCTTCGGGCTGCCGCCCATCGCGGTGTACAGCCCTTGCAGGTACGCCTCGTCCGGCTTGGCCTGCGCGGAATCCGTGCCGGTGGGCGAGAGGCCGGCCGAGATGACGTAGGCCGTCGGGTCGGCGGCCTTGATCGCGGCGTACGCGCCCTTGAGGAGCGCCGCGTACGCGGCCGGGTCGGGCGTCTGATCGCACCACTCGCGCGCCAGGTTCGGCTCGTTCCAGATCTGGTAGGCGGCGACGAGGCCGCGATAGCGGGCGGCGACGGCCCCGACGTAGGCAAAGTAGTCCGCCGGATCGGACGGCGGTCCCTGATCTGTGCAGCCGCTCCGCGCCCACTCAGGTTGGAAGTCCAGGCGGATCAGCAAGTTGATGTCCTGGTACTCGATCGCCTTGCGGACGATGTGGTCCGGTTTCTCCCAGTGGAGCACGCCCTTGTCCGTCTCGATGTCCCGCCAGCTGAACATCTGCTTGACCCAGCGGAACCCCATGTCCTTGACCAACAAGAGATCCCGCTCGGCCACCTCCGGCCGCCACCACAGGAACCCCTGCACGGCGTACTCGGGCGATCCGAGCGCCACCGGCGCGCTGCGGCGCGGCAGATCGTCCAGCGCGTGGTCGCCGTCGCCCGTGCTGCCGCGGACGATGATCGTCGCCTGTGCGTCCGGCTGCGCCCCGCCGCGCGTCACGACGGTCGGCTCGGCGTCTACGCCGTCCACGCCGTCCAGCGTCGGGAACGGATGGGCCGGGTCGATCGTCGCCGGCACGGCGCTCTCCCCGCCGCTGCCGCCTCCGCCGCAGGCGCCGAGGACCACGGCAAAAGCGAGCGCGCAGCCGGCGAACGGGGCGGCGCGGCGCGCATGCGGTCGGCGTGCTTGGGGGGCGCGATCCGTGCGGTGGGCGGCGGGTCGTGAAGAGGTGGTCGACATCGAGGCTCGTCCTTTGCGGGGCCGGGAAGGCGGCGCAGAGGATAGCACGGGGGGCGGCGCGCGAGCGGTGCGGGTGGGTCGGGGCGGCACGCATTCTGGCGCAGCCCGCGAACGCCCGGAGGATAAATCCTCGGGCTATACCTAGGGAGGGAGTCCGCGATGCGGACTGACATCAAACTTGGCAGCCGAACCCTGTCAGTCTGCGTAGCAGACTCCTTCTCTAGGAATAGCCCGA
>JBDTSC010000046.1:0-14847 GCA_039931375.1 Ardenticatenales bacterium | reverse complement strand
CCGCGCGCCTGCCTTCGCAGGCGCCAAGACATTTCCGACCGCGTCTCCAATTTTGGCGCCTGCGAAGGCAGGCGCGCGGTGACGCGGAGCGTCACCCCCAGCGACGGCTTCAGCCGTTGAATCGGTCGACGAAACCAATGTCCCCTTGGACATCCCCACCTTCGGCCGCGCCGTCCCCATCACCCGCCGCCCTGCTCCTTGGCCTTCTTCGCCGCCAGCATCCGCTCGCGCGCCTCCATCTTGAGGCGCTTGGCCTCCTCGGCCGCCGCCGCCTCTACCGCGGGGTCCGCGCCGGACTCCGCGGCCGCGGCCGCCTTCGCCGCCTCGCGGGTGCGCTTGGCCTCGGCCTTGGCCCTCGTCTCCTCGACCTCGCGGGTGTAGTCCGTCGGGTGGATCGCGGCGTGGTAAGCCACGGGGTGGAGGAGCTCCTGGAGGTCGTAGACCCAGCTCTCGTGGCGCTCGTAGCTGGACAGCTCGAACTCGTGATCCATCTTGATCGCGTCGAACGGGCAGTACTCGGCGCAGAAGCCGCAGCTCATGCAGATGCTCGCGTCGATGTAGAACTCCGTGCACACCGGGCGCGGCTTGCCGTCGTCGCCCTTGCCCTGGACGATCCAGATGCACTGCGGCGGGCAGACCTTGGCGCAGATGCCGCAGGCCGTGCAGCGCACGCCGTCGAAGTGGGCGCGCTCATCGGCCGGTTCCTCGTCGTACAGCAGGAACGGGAGGTAGCGGAAGCGCTCGGGGACGGGCAGCTTTTCGTCCGGGTACTGGACGGTCTGCATGCCGCCGGTGCGCGTCGGCATGCCGCCCAGGATGCCGGATGGCGCGGGCAGGTCGCCGGCCGCGGATGGCTGCGCTTTGAACCCGAGCGTATAGCTTTCGACCATGTGCCGGAAGGTGATGCCCATCCCCTTCAGCACGCCCATGCCGTATCCCATCGTCCGCTCCTAAGAGGGCTCCGACCTTACCGGTCGACCTCGCCCAGCACGATATCGATCGATCCGAGGATGGCCACGACGTCGGCCACCTTGTAGCCCTTGCACATCTCGGCCAGGCCGGTGAGGTTCACGAAACAGGGCGATCGCACGTGGTAGCGGTACGGGTTGGCCTTGCCGTCGGAGACGCAGTAGTACCCAAGCTCGCCACGGGGATTCTCCACCCTTGCATAGTGCTCGCCGGCCGGCACGCGGACCTGCCAGGCCTTCTTGCCGCCCAGGATTTCCCCGGCCGGCATCTGCGGCAGCGCCTGCCGCAGGATCTTCAACGACTCGCGCATCTCGCCGATCCGCACGGCGTAGCGCGCGTACACGTCGCCCTCGTTCGCGGTGACCACGTCCCAGTCGAAGCGGTCGTAGATGCCGTACGGGTCCGCCTTGCGCACGTCGTACGCCACGCCCGAGCCGCGCAGCACCGGCCCCGCCGCCGAGTAGGCGATCGCCAGCTCCGGCGTGAGGACGCCAACGCCCTTCATCCGCTCCATCACGATCTCGTTGTTCGTGAGGTAGGCGTCGATCTCGTCGATCGCCCGCTCCATGCGGTCGTTCACGAGCGTGTTGACCAACGGCATGAACGCGTCCGGCAGGTCGTACGCCACGCCGCCGAAGCGCATGTAGTTGCACATGAGCCGTGAGCCGGACGCCATCTCGAACAGGTCTAGCACGAGCTCGCGCTCCTCGATCGCGTACAGGCTGGGCGTGAAGAACGCGCCCAGGTCGTTGAGGAGGAAGCCGATCGACCAGAAATGGCTCTGGATGCGGTTCAGCTCGGCCATGATCACGCGGATGTACTCGGCGCGCTCGGGCACTTCCAGGCCCATCATGCGCTCGACGCACAGCGCGTAGCCCCATTCGCTGCCCAACTGGGCGATGTAGTCCAGGCGGTCCGTGAACGGCATGTTGCCGAGCCACAGGTTGCGCTCGCCGATCTTCTCGTGGTTGCGGTGCATGTAGCCCATGACGGGCTCGAGATCGACGACGGTTTCGCCGTCGAGCACGAGGCGCATCTGGAACACGCCGTGCGTGCTCGGGTGCTGCGGCCCCATGTTCACGACCAGGCGGTCGCTGTGGAACGCCGGCCCCTTGCGCAGCGCGTCGATGTCGACGACGTACTGCCCGTCCGCGGGCTTCGGGCGACTGAGCTCGGCGCCGGTGTAGCCGGTCGGGAAGCGGGTGTTCGAGCCCCACTCCGTCAGCTTCTCCTCCCCAAAGAAGAACTGCCCGTCCGGCCAGCGGCTGGTCAGCGGCTTGTGCTCCGCTTCAAAATACGCCTCGCGCCAGTCCTTGCGCAGCGGCCAGCCGGCGAAGCCCTCCCACATCAGAATCCGCTTCAGGTTCGGGTGGCCGGCGAACCGGATCCCGAACATGTCGTAGACCTCGCGCTCCTGGAAGTCGGAGCCCGGGTAGAGGCCGAAAAGGCTGGGCACGCGCGGGTTCGCGCGGTCCGTGCTTGTCTTCAGGACGACGGGCGTGCCGCCGGCCGAGCTGCAGAGGTGGTAGACGACCTCGAACCGATCGAGCCAGTCCACGGCCGTGAGGTTGGCCAGGTAGTCGAGCCGGTGCGTGTCGCGCAGCGCGCGCGCCACCGCGAGCAGGTTCGACGGGCTGACGTGCAGCGCGCCGTTGTCGTCCACGCTCACCACGTCGCCCAGCTGCGCTCGCGCCGCGGCGACCACGTCGGCGGGGGCGACAGGCGCCCAAACGTCCATTTGCGTCGTCATCGTCTCATCCTCAGCCCGTGTTCGGGATCAAAAGGCAACCATCGTCCGGTTCATAGGTGGGCGGGCCGGCGACGCTCCGCAACGCGAGCGGCAGGCTCCGCGGACATCGCCCGAACTCACCCGCCGCTGGCCACGCGCTCGCGCCAGATCGCCAGGCGCTCGGCCATGACCGCCGAGATCCCGCCCTCCGCCACGACCTCGGCGGGGCCACCGCCCTGCAGGGCCGCCAGCTCCTCGGGCGACAATGCCCCAAGCTCGGCCGCGCGCGCCTGGATGTCCGGCAGCTGGCGCAGGTCGACCAGATCGGGTCCGAGCACCGGCACCGGCACCTCCGGCACCGGGTCGCGGCCGTACCAGCTGACGTTTCGAACGCTCTGGCCGTCGATCTTGCGCTGGAGCGCGATCAGGCCGTGGAGGAGCGCCTGCGGCGTCGGCGGGCAGCCGGGCACGTACACGTCGACCGGGATGAACTGATCGATCCCGGACACGACGTTGTAGCCTTCCTTGAACGGGCCGCCGCCCGTCGCGCAGGCGCCCATCGAGAGGCAGTAGCGCGGCTCGGGCATCTGGTTCCAGAGCCGGACGATCTGCGGCACCATCTTCTTGGTGACGGTGCCCGAAACGATCATCAGGTCCGCCTGGCGCGGGCTCGGCCGGAACAGGCCGGCCCCGAAGCGGTCGATGTCGAAGCGGCTGGCCGCCGTCGAGATCATCTCGATCGCGCAGCACGCCAGCCCGAACTGGAGCGGCCAGATGGACGATCGGCGCCCCCAGTTGTACACACCGTCCACCATCTTCACGAGCCGATCGAACGTCGTCACCATGACGCTCTGTTCGATCTGGCCCTGAATGAACGCATCGTCGTCTTCGAACCGCTGGACGTACGACGTCCACGACTCGAGCACGTCGGGATCGATCGTCGGCGTCTGGAAGCGGTTCGGGGTGAGCACGGGGGTCGTGTCGTCGGCCATCGGTCATCCTCGAGCGGGAGCCTTGCGTCGCAAGGTACGACGGGCGCGATTATACGGGGGGGGACGGAAGCGGGTCAAAGGATTCGGACCGCCCTCAGCCGCGGCGCACCGCGCCGACCGAGCGAAGCGCCTCGACCAGCGGCGGCAGCACCGCCAGCACGTGCTCGATGTCCTCGTCCGTCGTGTGCCGCCCAAGGCTGAACCGCAACGCCCCGCTGGCCACCTCGGCCGGCACGCCCATCGCCGACAGCACGTGCGACGGATCGACCTTGCCGCTGGAGCACGCTGAGCCGCTTGAGGCGCAGATGCCGCGCATGTCAAGGCCGAGCAGCAAGACGTCCGCCCGGACGTCGCACACGCACAGCGACACATGGTTCGGCATGCGCATCGTCCGATGGCCGGTCAGCTGGATGGCCCGGTCCGCGGTCAGCGTATCGATCAGCCGGTCGCGCAGCATCGTGAGGCGCGGCACGATCATCGCGCGGTCGTCCGCGGCGCGTTGCAGCGCGCACGCCAACCCCACCGCGCCAGCGACGTTCTCCGTGCCGGCACGCCGGTGCCCCTCCTGGCCGCCGCCAGTCTGGACGGGCTCTACGGGCGTGCCGTCGCGCACGTAGAGCACCCCGACGCCCTTCGGGCCGTAGAACTTGTGGGCGGACAGGCTCATCAGATCGACGTTCAGCGCGTTGACGTCCACGTCCAGCCACGCCGCCGCCTGAACGGCGTCCGTGTGCACCGCGATGCCGCGCGGCCGCAGGGCCGCGCCGATCTCGGCCACGGGCTGGAGCGTGCCGACCTCGTTGTTCGCGAGCATCACGCTCACCAGGCACGTGTCGGGCCGCACCGCCGCGAGCACATCGTCCACGCGCACCCGGCCGTCCGCGTCCACGCCGACGATCGTCACCGCGAACCCGTCCCGCGCCAGGTCGTGCGCCGTGGCCAGCACCGCCTCGTGCTCGATGGCGCTCGTGATGATGTGCCCGCCCGCGCGGCCCGCGGCGCGCCAGGCGTGCGCGACGCCGCGCAGCGCCAGGTTATCGCTTTCCGACCCGCCGGACGTGAAGATCACCTCCTGCGGCCGACATCCCAGGACGCATGCGACGGTCGACCGCGCGTGCTCGAGGGCGCCGCGCGACTTGCGGGCCAGGCTGTATGCGCCGGATGCGTTGCCGAAGAACGTCGTGTAGAACGGGATCATCGCCTCGACGACATCCGGCGCGACCGGGGTGGTCGCGGAGTTGTCCAAGTAGATGAAGCGGTCGGTGGCGGGCATGATCCAGATTGTACGTCCCAACGGTCGGACGGGCCAGACGTCGGTGGCGCGATCGCACCCAGCATCGCGGTGGCCCGCCATCGCGTCCGTCGACGGTCCGGCCGCGCAAGCCGCGAGCGCCCACCGCCCCCCACCGACGATCCGTATTACCATCCGTCCATGTCCACGCCCCTGGCCACCGTCTCCGCGCCCGCCAAGGTCATTTTGCTCGGCGAACACGCCGTCTTGTACGGCCAACCGGCCATCGCCGTCCCGTTCGTCGCCGTCGGCGTCGAGGCCGTCGTCACCGCCGACGAGGGCGGTCCGACGATCATCTCGCGCTGGCCGGACGACGGCGGTGGGGGCCGCGCCGTCCACGTGGACGGCGCGCCCGACGACGATCCGCTCGCCGTCGCCGCCCGGGCGGCGTTCGACCATTGGTCTCTCGGCGCACCGTCGTGGCGGATCGAGCTCGACAGCACGATCCCGACGGGCCGCGGTCTGGGCTCGAGCGCCGCCGTGGCCGTCGCGCTTGTGCACGCGATCGCCGCCGCCGCCGGCGAGCGGCCCGACCCGGCGGACGTCGCCGGCCTCGCGCTCCGCGCTGAGCAGGTGGTCCACGGCCGCCCGAGCGGCATCGACAACACGACGATCGCCTTCGAACGGCCGATCTGGTGCCAGGCGGGCTCGTTCCGCGTCGCGGCCGTCGGCGCGCCGTTGGGCCTCGTTGTCGCGGACACCGGCCGCGTCGCGCTCACGCGCGCGATGGTCGAGGGCGTGCGGCGCCTGCGGGAGGCGGATCCGGCCGGAGTTGACGCGGTGATCGAAGAGCTGGGCGATGCGGCTGAGCACGGCGCGGCCGCGCTGGCCCGCGGCGACGGCGCCCAGCTGGGCGCGGCGATGACGCGGGCCCACGCCGGGCTCAAGGCGCTCGCGGTCTCGACGAACGCGCTCGACCAGCTCGTCTCGGCCGCGCTCGGCGCCGGCGCGTTCGGCGCCGAGCTGGCCGGCAGCGGCGGCGGCGGCGTGATCATCGCCGTCTGCGAGCCGGGGCGCATGGGGCGGATCGCGGAAGCGTGCCGCGCCGCGGGCGCGACGTGGGCGGCCGAGGCCGTGCTGGCCGCGGACGACGGGATCTCCGGCGGCCGGCGGACGTCGCGCTGGTGGGCGTGAGACGGCCGTCGCCGACGCTCCTCAAGCTGGGCGGGGCGTTGCTGACGGACAAGCGCGGTGACGAGGCCGTCCGTTCGGACGTCTTGGCGCGCCTCGCCGCCGAGATCGCCCGCTGGCCGGGCGCGGCGGACGGCCGGCTCGTGATCGCCCACGGCAGCGGCAGCTTCGCGCATCGGGCGGCGGCCCGCAGCGGCTTCCTGGACGATCCCGCGAACCCGGCCGCGTTCGCCGCCGTCGCCGCGTCCGCCGCGCGGTTGCACCGGCGGGTCGTGGACGCGTTGATCGCGGCCGGGCTGCCGGCCGTCGGTGTGCCGGGCGGCGCGCTGGCGACGTTGGACGGCGGGGTGGTGGTCGAGGTTCGCGCTGACCTCGTGGCGCGAATGCTCGCGGCCGGACTCCTACCCGTGACGTACGGCGACGCCGCGCTGGATCGCAGCCGCGGCGGCGGGATCGCCTCCACCGAGCCGCTGCTGGTCGCGCTGGCCGACGGGCTCGGCGCAACACACCTCGTGTTCGCGACGGATGTGGACGGCGTGTATGACCGCGACCCAGCCGCGCATCCGGACGCGCGGCCGTTCGCGCGGCTGTCGGCGGGCGATGTGGACGCGCTCGAGCTGGGCGGCGCGGGTCCGGAGGCGGTCGACGTGACGGGGGGCATGCGCTCCAAGGTCGGCGCGGCGTTGGCGCTGGTCGGGCGGCGGCCGGACGTGACGGTGCGCATCCTGTCGGGGGGGCGAAAGGGCGCGGTCGCCGCTGCCTTGGCGGACGATCCGGGCGCGGGCGGGACGTTGGTCGTGGCCGTCGGGGCCTGACGGGACGGCGGAACGCAGCGCATTGCGGCGGCCGGCGGGCGACCGCACGGCACCCGGTCCCGAACTGCATCGAGTCTGCGCTACCGCGGCGTTCCCGCGTCGGTGTTTTGCGGGGCGAAGGAGGGCGTAGCGTGGCGCCGCTGGCCTCCGACGTTGGCACGGGCACCCGATCGCGCGGCACCTTGCTGTGCGGTGTGGTCGGTCGTTCGCGCGTGCCGCCGGGATCATCGGCCGAACCGCCTGGCCACACCATGCCGATCCTTCGCTATCATCTCTTCCCGCGAGGTATCCGCATGCAGCCCGACTTCGAGACCATTGGTCCGCCGATCACCGCTCTGGTCCTTTCCATGCTCCTTGGCGTCACGCTCGCCGCGTGCCGCGCTGGAAGCGCCGACGTGCGCGTGCCGGCCGATCTGGAGCCGACGTGGCTGGCGCAGCGCGCCGCGAACCAGCGCACGGCCGCCGAGCACGTCGCGGCGGTCCACGACTTCACGTACGACGATGTCCGCGCCCAGAGCGGGATCACCTTCGTCAGCCACACCGTGGACGACATCCTGCGCACGGCCAAGGCGGTCCACTACGACCACGGCGCGAGCATCGCGGTGGCCGACGTGGACGGCGACGGGCGGCTGGATGTGTACTTCGTGCGCCAAGTCGGGGCGAACGAGCTGTACCGCAACGTCGGCGACGGGCGGTTCGAGGACATCACGGCGCGCGCCGGCGTCGCGGCGCCCGACCGCATCGGCGTCGGCGCGTCGTTCGCCGACATCGACAACGACGGCGACGCGGACCTTTTGACGACGTCCATCCGCCGCGGCAACCTGCTGTACATCAACGATGGGACGGGCGTCTTCGCGGATCGGTCCGCCGCGTCTGGTCTAGACTTCAGCTGCCACGCCTCGGGCGTGACGTTCTTTGACTTCGACCGCGACGGGCTCCTGGACGTCCTGATCGCATGCGTCGGCCAGTACACCACGACCACCGAGCGCACGACGGTCGGCGGCGTCGAGGGCCTCGATCTGCCGCCGGGCGAGCTCGCGTTCTTCGACGGTTTCGCGGACGGGTTTGCCGGTCACCTCAAGCCCGAACGCGCGGAGTCCAGCCGGCTGATGCACAACCTGGGCGGCGGCCGGTTCGAGGATGTCACGGCCCCCATGGGGATCGTGGACAACGAGTGGTCCGGCGACGTGACGCCCTTCGACGGCAACGCGGACGGCTGGACGGACCTGTACGTGCTGAACATGCAGGGCAACGACGCCTACTTCGAGAACGACCACGGCACGCGGTTCGTCCCGCGGCGCGAGGCGTTGTTTCCGAAGACGCCGTGGGGCTCGATGGGCGCCGCCGTGCTGGACGTCGAGAACGACGGCCGACTCGATCTGTACGTCACCGACATGCACTCCGACATGAGCCAGGTGGTGGACCCGTTCGGCGAGCGCCGCAAGAGCACGATGCTCTGGCCCGAGTCGCTCCTGATGACCCACGGCGCGAGCATCTTCGGCAATGCCTTATACCACAACGACGGCGGAGACCACTTCACCGAGGACTCAGACATCCTGGGCGCCGAGGTGTTCTGGCCGTGGGGCCCGACCGCGGCCGACCTGAACGCGGACGGCTTCGAGGATCTCTTCGTCACCGGCGGCATGGGCTATCCGTTCCGCTACGGCACGAACAGCGTGCTGCTGAACGACGGCGGCGCGCGTTTTGTGGGCGCCGAGTTCCTGCTGGGCGTCGAGCCGCGGCGGGACGGCGCTTTCGAAGGGCCAGCGTTCGCCCTCGACTGCGGCGGCGCGGATCGTGAGCACAAGGACTGCGTCGGTCACGACGGGCCGGTCGAGGTGTACGCCGCGCTGTCGTCGCGCTCGTCCGCCGTGTTCGACATGGACGGCGACGGCGACCTGGACATCCTCTCGAACGAGATCGTCGGTCCGCCGCTGGTCCTGCGCAGCGACCTGGCGCAGACGCATCCTGACCTGCACCACCTGACCGTGTCGCTCGTCGGCGGCGCGTCCAACCGGGACGCCCTGGGCGCCCGCGTGACGGTGACGGCCGGCGGCCGGTCGATGCTGCAGGCCAACGACGGCAAGTCGGGCTACCTGTCGCAGAGCCGAATGCCGCTCTACTTCGGCCTCGGCGACGCGGCGAGCGCTGATCGCATCGCGGTCGTATGGCCCAGCGGACGAACCCAGGTGGTCGAGGGCCCGATCTCGTCCGGGGCCGTCGAGATCGCGGAGGATGCCGCCGCGGCCGGCGAAGACGCGCCCGCGGAAGGCGGGGCCGACGCGGACACTGCGCTGTAGGGACACTGCGCCGTAGGGATACTGCGCTGTAGGGACACTGCGCTGTAGGGACACTGCGCTGTAGGGACACTGCGCTGAAGGGACACTGGCCGTAGGGACGATCCGGCGGCGCAGGGATCTTGGTCTAACCCCCCGCGCCGCGTATGATCGGCGCCATGTCACGCGCAACCGCCGTCGCCCCATCCAACATCGCCTTCGTCAAGTATTGGGGCAACCTCGACCACGCCCTGCGCCTACCGTTCAACGACAGCGTGTCGATGAACCTGAGCGCGGCGACGACGGCGACGACCGTCGCGTTCGACGACGCGCTCGCCGCGGACGCTCTCGCGATCGACGGCCGCGAGTACGACGCCCAGAGCCCCGCCGACCGGCCCGCGATCGAGCGGGTGTCGCGCCATTTGGACCTCCTGCGCGGCCGGGCCGGCGTTGCCACACGGGCGCGGGTGGCGAGCGCGAACAGCTTTCCGATGGGCACCGGCATCGCGTCCTCCGCCTCCGCGTTCGCGGCGCTGACGCTGGCCGCCGAGGCGGCGCTGGGCTTGCGGCTGGACGAGGCGGCGCGGTCGGCGATCGCGCGGCGCGGCAGCGGTTCGGCGGCGCGATCGGTGCCGGACGGGTTCGTGCGCTGGCGGGTGGCGGCGGACGATGCGGGTTCGTTCGCCGAGTCGATCGCGCCGTCCGACCACTGGGACCTGCACGATGTCGTGGCCATCGTCAGCCGGACGCACAAGGCGGTCGGTTCGGGCGGCGGGCACGCGGTGGCGACGACGAGCCCGCTGTTCGCCGCGCGGATCGCGCGCTTGCCGCGCCGTCTGGCGGCCGTCTGCGACGCGATCGCCGCGCGGGACCTCGCGGCCCTCGGCCCCGCGATCGAGGCCGAGGCGCTCGAGCTGCACGCGGTGGCCCTGACCAGCGAGCCCGCCGTTCTCTACTGGGACGGCGCGACGGTCGAGCTGCTGCACGCGGTGCGGCGGTGGCGCGCGGACGGGCTGGCGGCGTGGTTCACGCTAGACGCGGGACCGAACGTCCACATCCTGTGCGCCGCGGCGGACGCGCCGAGCGTGATCGACCAGCTGGCGGCGCTGTCTTATGTCGAGCAAGCGCTGGACAACGCGCCGTCGGCGGGCGCGCGCGTGATCGCATGACGGCCACTGTCGCTTGATGGCCACTGCCGCTTGATGGCCACTGTCGCCTGACCGCCATCCACCGAGGAGAATCGCCCGTGCACATCGCCATCGACCCCGCGGCCATCAGCCCGGCGGAGTGCCATAAGCTGACGATCGGCTCGATCGTCCCGCGCCCGATCGCGTGGACCACAAGCGTCGACGCAGAGGGGCGGGTCAACCTGGCGCCGTTCAGCTACTTCATGGCGTGCCACTCCTACGTGCCGGCGCTGGCGGTCTCGATCGGCAGCCGCGCCGGCAAACCGAAGGACACGCGCGCCAACATCCTGGCGACGGGCGAGTTCGTCGTCAACATCGCCACCGAGGATCTCGTCGACAGCGTGAACGTCTCCGCCGCCGACTTCCCGCACGAGATCTCCGAGGTCGATGTCTTGGGCCTCGAGACGCTGCCCTCCACGATCGTCAAGCCGCCGCGCATCGCGGCGTCGCCGATCCACCTGGAGTGCGTCGTGATGCACGAGGTGACGCTGGGCGAAGACCCGCGCGTCTCGACGCTGTTCGTGGCGCGGATCGTCCAGTGGCACGTCCGCGAGGATCTGATGGACGATGCGTATCGGATCGATCAGGCCAAGCTGGGCGCGCTGGCGCGGATGGGCGGGCCGTTCTACACCGTGGCGCACGATCCGTTCGCGCGCCACATCCCCGCATGGGAGTCGGTGGTCGGCGGCAACACGGGCGGCTGATCTGGCCCGCAGCGCGCGCCCGCCCTACACTTGCCCGCATGGATGCCGAATACCCGCCCGGTGACCGGAGCGTCGTGCTGATCAGCCTCGTGCTGACCGGCATCGCCGTCGCGTCCCTGCCGACGATCCCGCCCCTCAAGCTCTCGCTCAGCGTCCTGGGCTCGCCGCTGGGGATCGCGATCGACGGGGTCTGGCTGATCGGCGCGCTCGTGGTCGTGATGACGGCCGTCGGGATGGACGCGATCGTCCGCATGGAGACGGGCCACGAGCACGTGGACGTGCGCTACGCGGCGACGTTCTGGATCCTGCCGTGTCTCGTGACGCTGGCCGCTGCCGTGGCGATCCCGCGCCTCCACGCGCAGGCCGGGTCGTGGATCGGCCAGTGGGTGGCGTCCGTGATCCTGCTGGGCGGCCTGCTGACGCTGGTGATCGTCGCCGAGCGACACACGATGCGCCAGGACGATGTCCACTACCGCTCTGCGCGCCTCGGCCTCAACTTCGCGACGTACAGCGCGGCGCTGGCGCTGTACGCCGCGATCCACTTCCTCCACCAACGCTCGCTGATCAGCGTCCCGACGGTGATGCTCGTGACGTTCCCGCTGGCCCTCGAGCTGCTCCGCTCCTCCGAGGAGCAGCTGGACAACACGTGGTTCCACGCCGGCCTGGTCGCGATCGTCCTGGGGGAGCTGACGTGGGCGATCAACCTGCTCGGGATGTCGGCGCTGCGCGGCGGCGGCGTGCTGCTCGTGGCGTTCTACGCGTTCAGCGGCATCGCCCAGCAGCACCTGGCCGGCCGCCTGACGCCGCGGGTCGTGATCGAGTACGTGTCGACGGCGGTGGTGGGGCTGGTGTTGATCGGGCTGAGCGGGGGGTGGGCGTAGCGTCCGACTGGAACCGCGACGTTCCCGACGGCGAATCGCGCTATGTGGGAAGAGTGGCCGTTGATCCGTGGGGCGGGGGCGTGGGCGTGGGCGTGGATGCAGGGTGGCTTGTGCGGTAGGAGGGCGACAGCACGACGAAGAGGAGCCTGCTCCGTTCGTCCCGCGTTCGCCTCGCGTTCGCCTCGTGTTCGCCTCGCATCCTCACCGCCCCTTCCCCGCCCACGGCAACAACACGCACCCCGCATGCGCGGGTCCGCACGGTGCGATCGACGGCATGGCCGACGTTGCACGGTCCGGCGGACCCTGCGTTGGTTCACGGGTCGCCGTCATGTTCGCCCCCATCGTCGCGGATGCCAACCCTGTGGCCGTGGCGCTCAACGTAGGCGTCGTGGTCGTCGTGGTCGTCGACCGGGCGGCGGGCGAAGCGATCCCGGTCGCGGTCCCGCTGCCACTCGGCGTGGGGGGCGACGACGCGGCCGACGTCGCGGTGGACGTCCCCGCGGACGCCGTCGCTTCGCCCTCCGCGCCCGCCCCCACCGGCAGCGCCACCCGCAGTCCCGGATCGCCGAGGACGCCGAACGTGTCCAAGAGGTCGCGATCCCGCGTCGAGGCCGCGAACAGGCGCGCCTTGCTGGCCAGGACGGTGGCGCCGAGCGGCTGCAGTTCGAGGTCCAGGAGCGCGTGCAGGAACATCCCGTCCATCAGGTCGTGGCCCGTCGCGACCCCAAAGCCGGTCGGGGCGAACGCGGCGATCGCGCCGCCGTGCGGGTTGCGGACGGCCTCCTCGGCCAGCGAGCGGGTGAGCGGCTCGCTGAAGCGGCCGGTCATGCACGTCATGTCCAGCAGGAGCGGCAAGCGATGGGCGTTCGAGAGGGCCGCGGCGTCCGTCCGCCGCAGGAGCGAATCGGCCGACCAGGCGGTCGTCCGGCCGTGGCCGACGTAGTTCGCGATGAGCACGCCTTCATCGAACGCGCCCAGAATCGCACCGCGCGTGGCATCCCGGTCCTGGTGGGTCTGCTTGAAGTAGATCTTGTCCGTCCGGAACCCGCCGGGCACATGCTCCGCGATCATCGCATCCGATAGCGCGTAGAAGTCGCCCGCATCGTCCGGCGCATCGGACACGAACAGGAGGCGCGCACGCCAGTCGCCGGGCGGCTCCGCCTCGTAGGCGATGATCTTGTCGACGAGCGCCTCCGCTTCGGCGGCCGAGCCGACGGGCAGGCGGCCGATCGCCAGGTCCGGCATCTCGTCGTCGCCGCTGACGCGGGCAAAGGCGTTGTCGGACGCCACCTCGCCCAGCCATGGGTCCGCCACGCGCAGGTAGGCGGGGATGAAGGAGGGCGTCCCGTCCGGTAGGTTGCCGCGCGGGTCCGAGGAACCGTCGCCGAACAGCAGGACGTACAGAGGCGGTCGATCCCACGAGCGGTACGCATCCGCCAGAAACCTTCGGATCGCCTCCGGCTCGGGCATCCCACCGGTGTACGCATCGTAGATCGCGTTCACATCGACGACCCGCACGTGATGGCCCTGCCGCTGCCGATACTCCGCCAGCCGCGCCGCCGCGGCGCCGAAAAGGGGGTGCGTGATGACGACATAGTCCGCACCCGGCCCGTCGACCGGCGACGACGAACGCCGCACCGCCAGCGCCGCCGGCTCGGCCAGCCCGGCCGGACCGACCGCCTCGTACGCGCGGACGCCATCGACCTCCGCGGACGGGCTCGACGCGGCGCCCGCCGGGCCGAAGCGCACCCCGAAGCCGTGGCCGACCATCGGATCGATCGGCGCGCCGCCGCCGACGATCGTCGGTTCGCTCGAGACGGTCACGTCGTACACGTCCGGCGGCGCCGCGAACCCGCCGACCTCGACGTCCGCCTCGCCCCGTGGATCACCGGCCGCCGCACCCGCCATGAACGCCAACCGTTCCCCGTCCGCCAGCGGCTCGCGGGCGTAGTCTAGGGTCAGCTGGTCGATGTAGAACTGGTCGAGCGGCGAGCCCTGATCGCTCGGCGCATCGAAGACGACGCGCGCCGCGTCGTCCGCCAGGATCGCGCCCGCCACCGTCATCGTCACGGCCGCGGGGCGGTCGTTGCCGTCCCAGCGCCACAGCGGCGCGGCGCGGCCGGCGATCCGGATCGCCAGCGCGTGGTCCGGATCGCGCGCCGGATCGCTCGTCTTGCCGACGGCCGCGGCGCGCACGCGGACGGCGCGCGGCCCCGGCGCGGCCAGCGGGGTGGCCAGGGACACCGTCAGCGCGGCCGGCGCGCTCAGCAGCGGCCCGTACCAGCGGTCCACCGCCGAGTCGAACGCACCGGCGGTCAGCGATCCGCCGCGCGGAAGGTCCGAGACGTACGTCGCGTTGTCCTCGTAGCGGACCGTCGCCGTCACCGCGTCGGCGACCGCAACACCGGCCGGCGGCCGAGGCGCGACGGCCATGCGGCGGCCGGGTCGCTCCAGCTGGGCCAGCTGGTACACGTGGTCGCGGCCGTAGCGCGATTTCGACGCCGTGCCGTAGAACACGATCGCGTCCGCCGCGTCCAGGCGTCCGTCCAGCGCGCCGTCGAAGCGAATCGCGACCTCGCGACCGCCGTCCAGCAGCGCGACGCGCTCCGCGGCGACGGCGTCGATCGGCCAGCCGGCCGCGGCCAGCGCGGTGCCCGTCAGCCGCACCATCCCGGTCGCGCGCACCGCCACATCCACCACGGTGCCGATGTGCGCCGGCGGCGGCGCCTCGGGCGGCAGCGCGACGGGACCGCGGCCGATACGCCAAGCCCTCGCCTGGTCGGCGTTGAACAAAGCGGCGCGCAGGACCGGGTCGAAGGGATCCTCGGACGGCGCAGCGGCCGCAACGCCCCGCGTCGCGCGGCGGGCCGGC